>JBCNOX010000259.1:0-7105 GCA_039593645.1 Pseudoduganella sp. | reverse complement strand
ACTTCCGGACCTGGCGTCACCAATGCGGTGACCGGCCTGTCCACCGCATACATGGATTCCGTTCCGATGGTGGTGATTTCCGGCCAGGTGCCGAGCCACGCCATTGGCCAGGACGCCTTCCAGGAATGCGACACCGTCGGCATCACCCGCCCGGTGGTCAAGCACAACTTCCTGGTGAAGGACGTGAAAGACCTGGCGGAAACCATCAAGAAGGCTTTCTATATCGCCAAGACCGGCCGTCCAGGCCCGGTGCTGGTCGATATTCCAAAAGACATCTCGATGCACAAGCACGTGTACTCGTATCCGAAGGATATCGAGATGCGTTCCTACCGCCCGGTAGACAAGGGCCACGCCGGCCAGATCCGCAAGGCGCTGCAGCTGCTGCTGTCGGCCGAGCGTCCAATGATCTACACCGGCGGCGGAGTGATCCTGGCGCATGCATCGAATGAGCTGAATAAACTGGTTGAAAAGCTCGGCTTCCCGGTCACCAATACCCTGATGGGCCTTGGCGGTTCGCGCGCTTCCGATCCATGCTTCGTCGGCATGCCAGGCATGCACGGCACTTACGAAGCCAACCTCGCGATGCAGAACTGCGACGTGCTGATTGCCATCGGCGCCCGCTTCGACGACCGCGTGATCGGCAACCCGAAGCACTTCAGCCAGAACCCGCGCAAGATCATCCACATCGACATCGACCCATCGTCGATCTCGAAGCGCGTGAAAGTGGACATTCCTATCGTCGGCAACGTGAAGGACGTGCTGGTCGAACTGCTGTCGCAGCTGGAAGCGACCGAGCAGCGCCCGAACGCCGCCGCGCTGAAAGACTGGTGGAAGCAGATCAACGAATGGCGCGGCCGCAAGTGCCTGGCCTACGCCACTTCCGACCTGGTGATCAAGCCGCAGCAAGTGGTTGAGTCGCTGTTCGACATCACCAAGGGCGACGCCTACATCACCTCCGACGTCGGCCAGCACCAGATGTGGGCCGCGCAGTACTACCGCTTCGACAAGCCACGCCGCTGGATCAATTCCGGCGGCCTGGGCACCATGGGCGTCGGCCTGCCGTATGCCATGGGCGTGCAGATGGCTAATCCCGATGCGACCGTCGCCTGCATTACCGGCGAAGGCTCGATCCAGATGAACATCCAGGAACTGGCGACCTGCAAACAGTACCGCCTGACGCCGAAGATCATCCTGTTGAACAACCGCTTCCTGGGCATGGTTCGCCAGTGGCAGCAGATCGACTACGGTTCGCGCTATTCCGAGTCCTATATGGATTCGCTGCCGGACTTCGAAAAGCTGGCCGAGGCCTATGGCCACGTCGGCATGCGCATCGAGAAACCGGGCGACGTCGATGGCGCGCTGCGCGATGCATTCGCCATGAAAGACCGCCTGGTCTTCATGAACTTCATTACCGACCAGAGCGAAAACGTGTGGCCGATGGTGAAGGCTGGCAAAGGCCTCTCCGAAATGCTGCTTGGCTCGGAGGACCTGTAATCATGCGACACATTATTTCTGTACTGCTCGAAAACGAAGCGGGTGCGCTGTCCCGTGTGGTGGGCCTGTTCTCCGCCCGCGGCTACAACATCGAAACGCTGACCGTTGCGCCGACCGAAGATGCGACCCTGTCGCGTATGACCATCGTCACCACCGGTTCCGATGACATCATCGAACAGATCACCAAGCACCTGAACCGCCTGATCGAAGTGGTGAAGGTGGTGGACCTGACCGAAGGCCAGCACATCGAGCGCGAACTGATGCTGATCAAGGTGCGCGCTGTCGGCAAGGAGCGCGAAGAGATGAAGCGCACCGCCGACATCTTCCGCGGCCGCATCATCGACGTGACCGAAAAGACCTACACCATTGAGCTGACGGGCGCCAAGAGCAAGCTGGACGCCTTCATCGACGCGATCGACCGCGCTTCCATCCTGGAGACCGTCCGTACTGGCGGCTCCGGCATTGGCCGCGGCGAACGCATCCTCAAAGTTTAAATAATACGAACCGAATTCACACCCAAGGAATGACCATGAAAGTTTTCTACGACAAAGACGCTGACCTCTCCCTCATCAAAGGCAAGAACGTTGCCATCATCGGCTACGGCTCGCAAGGTCACGCGCACGCGCAAAACCTGACCGAATCCGGCGTGAACGTGACCGTTGGCCTGCGCAAGGGCGGCGCCTCCTGGAACAAGGTCGAAGCGGCTGGCCTGAAAGTGGCGGAAGTGAACGAAGCGGTGAAGAACGCCGACGTCGTGATGATCCTGCTGCCGGACGAGAACATCGCCCAGGTTTACAAAGAAAACGTCGAACCAAACATCAAGCAAGGCGGCGTGCTGGCCTTCGCCCACGGCTTCAATGTGCACTACGGCCAGGTCGTGCCGCGCGCCGACCTGGACGTGATCATGATCGCACCTAAGGCCCCGGGCCACACCGTGCGCGGTACCTACCGCCAGGGTGGCGGCGTGCCGCACCTGATCGCCGTGTACCAGGACAAATCCGGCTCCGCCCGCGATATCGCCCTGTCGTACGCATCGGCCAATGGTGGCGGCAAGGCCGGCATCATCGAAACCAACTTCCGTGAAGAGACCGAGACCGACCTGTTCGGCGAACAGGCTGTCCTGTGCGGCGGTACCGTGGAACTGATCAAAGCCGGCTTCGAAACCCTGGTGGAAGCTGGCTACGCGCCGGAGATGGCTTACTTCGAGTGCCTGCACGAACTGAAACTGATCGTGGACCTGATCTACGAAGGCGGCATCGCCAACATGAACTACTCGATCTCCAACAACGCGGAGTACGGCGAGTACGTGACCGGCCCGAAAGTGGTGACCTCCGCCACCAAGGAAGCGATGCGCCAGTGCCTGAAAGACATTCAAACTGGCGAATACGCCAAGAGCTTCATCCTCGAGAACAAGGCCGGCGCACCGACCCTGATCTCCCGCCGCCGCCTGACTTCCGAGCACCAGATCGAAGAAGTCGGCGCCAAGCTGCGCGCGATGATGCCTTGGATCGCCAAAAACAAACTGGTCGATCAGTCCAAGAACTGATTGTCCCTAGAAGCAAACTTCAACGGCCCCTTGGGGCCGTTTTTTTATTTTGCGGTTGACGCGATATTGGCGCTGCCGGCGTCGCGAATGAAGCGGGCCAGAATGTCGTCCATCGCCAGCTTGGTGGATTGCTGGACAGCGTTTTTCATGGCGAATGCGCCGCCCCAGAACATCTTGCCGCCCTGGGTACGTCCGTCGGCACTATAGACCTTCCGGAACACTTCTCCCCTGGTATTCCGGACACTTATTGCCAGTTCGATGTGGGCGCCGTGGTCTTCGAATGTATATCGCTGCAGCTCGAACACCAGGGTGTTGCCTGCGCTCGACTTGTCAGTGCCGGCCTTGCTCAAGCTGCCCAGAGCCGCCACCACGTCTGCCGACCGCATCGTCGCATCGAGAACCTTGCCGAACTCGACGACCCACGTATTTGCATAGCCGCCCATGACGCTTTTGAACTCGTAATGGTGGGCTTGTGTGGCGGGAGGGAGATAGTATTTGTCTGCAATCCTGGCGTTCGGCAGGTTGCTGGTCCGGACGTTGTTTCCCAGGTAGGTGTCGTAATCGTCTGCAACGGGACGGTTGATCGAGCAAGCAGTGGTCATTGCCAGCACGGCGGAAACGATGGCGATGCGGTATATCGACATATGGGGCTCCGGGAGGGATGGGAGCCCCATTATACGGGCGTAAATGTCCACTTTGGTTCCTGACCCCAAAGTGGACATTTTCTCATTTCAGGGCTTCGGTGAGGACGCGGCCTTCGGCGCCGGCTGGCGGGCGCACGTTCAGCAGGTAGGCGAGGGTGGGGGCGATGTCGATCACTTCGGCGTACTGGCCGTAGTGACCGGACTTCACCCATGGCTTGCCCATCACGATCAGTGGTACGTTGGTGTCGTAGGCGTACGGTGCGCCGTGGGTGGTGCCTTTGCCGGTCGGGAAGCCGAAGATCCAGTGCGGCTTCGCCACTACCATCAGGTCGCCGGAGATCTGGCGGTTCCACGCGCGTCGCATCAGGGTAGCGATGCGGGTGCCGCCTACGGCACCGTTTTCCATCTGGGTGCGGGTGAACACGTCGGCCATGCCGGGCTGTGACATCAGGAAGCGTGCCGCAGCATTTTCAACGTCTTCGCGCTTCAGACCTTTGCTTTCGATCTGGGCGTAGTCGAGGTGCAGGTTCGGGATCGAGTATGCCGATACGCCTTTGTTCAAGCCAAACTTGGCCGACAGGTGGGCATTCAGGTCTTCCACCAGCTTCTTGCCGTCGATGCGGCCGACGCCGGCCTTCTGGACTTCGTTGGCAAATTCCGGGGTGTTAGGGAAGCCATGGTCGGCGGTCAGCACCACCAGCACATTGTCCATGCCGATGCGCTTGTCGATGTACGAGAAGAAGTTCGACAGCATGCGGTCCAGGCGCAGCAAGTGGTCGTGCGACATCTTGCTTTCCGGGCCGTATTCGTGGTTCGCCAGGTCATGCGCCGAGAAGCTGACGCCCAGCAGGTCCGGCACGCCGGCCGGGTTCTTGCCCAGGTTTTCGCCTTCAATGGCTGCCTGCGCGAATTCCACGGTCAGTTCGTCCAGGAACGGCGAAGCCTTCAGGCGCTTGTAATAGGCGGCGTCAGTCTTGCCCGATTCGCTGGACAGCTGCAGGTTCGGCGCGGCACCGTAGTCGCCGGCGTATGCCGAATCAGCCAGCAGCGGCTTCCATTTCACGCCGTAGTAGCGTTCCTGCGGCTTGCCGGCCTGGTATTTCTGCACCCACTGCGGGTGCTCTTTCATGTAGAAGGTGGAGGAAGCGAAGTTGCCGCTTTCTTCCATGTACATGTATGCCGTGCCGGTCTTGCCGCCCAGGAGAATCGCGCCGCGGTCCTTGCCCGATACGGTGACGACCTTGGATTGCTGGCCGGTCGCGTAGCGCAGCTGGTCGCCCAGCGTGTCCACGCGCAGGTTGGCGGGGGAGGTGCCATCGTGTGGGTCGGTCTTTTCGTCGCCGATGTATTTGTGGTTCTGGTCCTCGGTGCAGTACATGCTGCCGCCGGTGGCCGGGTTCACCCAGTTATTGCCGATGATGCCGTGCTGGTAGGGATAGGCGCCGCTCAGAATGGCGGCATGGCCGACCGCCGTCACCGTGATGCCGTGCGCCTGGTGCGCATTGCTGAACCATGCGCCCTGTTCCAGCAGGCGGCGGAAGCCGCCCTGGCCGAACTGCTGCGCGTAGCGCGTCACCTGTTCCTGCGGCAGGCCATCGACGGCCATCACGAGGACGAGTTTTGGTTGTGCTGGCTGTTTGGCCGGCGCTGCATGAGCGCCGAACGAGGCCGCCAGGGCCAGTGCGGGAATCAGGTACTTTGCCATTTTCCTTGTTCATGAATGGAGTGGACGACACGTGATGATGCCATAATCGCATGAATCTTTGATGTCAGAGCTGTTACAAACGCTCACGAACTGTGACAGACCTGCAGTGCGTTCTCAGTTAAAGTGCGTTCCATCGTAACCAAACAAGGAGAATAACAATGACCGTCCTGAAAGCTGTAGCTGCTGCCGCGCTGGTGCTGGGCACCCAGGCTGCCGTCGCTCAATCCGTCCCGACCGCGGGCGCCACCGTCATCGTGCCTGCTTATGGTGAAGTCACTGCGCCGAACGACCAGGCCGTGGCCACGCTGGCGATTGAAGAGCAGGACAAGGACAAGGCGGCTGCCGCCTCGCGCGTGAACCAGAAGATCAAGCAGGGCCTGGAAATCCTGAAGAAGGAAGACCCGCAAGCCAAGCTGAAAACCCAGGGCTATTACACCTATCCGGTCTATCCGGAAGACCGTCCGCTGCCGCCAGGCGCCGCCGGCAAGCCGCGCCAGCCAACCGCCTGGCGCGTCGGCCAGTACGTGCAGATGACCACCACCAATATCGGCGCGCTGCCGAAAGCCGTGGCAGCGGCGCAGAAGGTGCTGACCCTGAACGGCTTGTCGTTCGGCCTGAGCCCGGCTGCCACCCGCAAGCTGGACGATGCCCGTATCGCCGCCACCTACAAGAACCTGAACGAGCGCATCGCCTCCATCGCTTCCGCCATGGGCCGTCCGGTGACCGACGCGGTGCTGGACACCATCGACTATGAAGGTTCGGGCAATTACGGCGGCGGCCCGGCAGGCGCCCCTGCGCCAATGATGGCCCGCATGGCCGCCAAGGCCGAGATGGACCAGTCGGTGGCTGAGCCGAGCTTCGAGCCTGGCGAAACCACGCTGGAAATGCGCGTGGTCGGCAAGGTCAAGTTCAAGTAAGCCAAAGTTGCCACTTCCATACTGGGTGTCCTCTATAATAGGGGCCACCCTAGTATAAAAAATGGAAGAGTATGGCCAAATTCCCCCGCCGCCGGCCTAAGAACGCCGCCGGCAAGCAATCACTGTTCAGCCGTTTCGCCCGCCGCAAAGGCGCCGATGGCGTGGACCGGCCGCGTTCACGCGGCATTTACCTGCTGCCGAATGCTTTCACCACCGGCGCGCTGTTCTGCGGCTTCTTCGCCATCGTCATGGCGATGAACCAGCGTTTCGAGCACGCTGCCTGGGCGATCTTTGTCGCCATGCTGCTGGATGGCCTGGATGGCCGCGTGGCACGCCTGACCAATACCCAGAGCGAATTCGGTGCCCAGTACGACTCGCTTTCGGACATGGTGTCCTTCGGCGCCGCTCCGGCACTGGTGATCTACGAGTTCGCACTGCGCGGTCTCGGTAAGCTGGGCTGGATCGCAGCCTTCGTTTACTGCGCCGGCGCCGCTTTGCGCCTGGCCCGCTTCAACACCAATATCGAGGTAGTCGACAAGCGCTACTTCCAGGGCCTGCCTTCGCCGGCCGCCGCTTCGCTGATCGCCGGTTTCGTCATGCTGCTGACCGACCTGGAAGTCGATGGCGTGTTCTATCCCTGGCAGGGCTGGGTGCTGGCAGTGTTCGCAGGCCTGAGCATGGTGTCGAACGTACCGTTCTACAGCTTCAAGGACATCAACTTCCGCAAGTCGGTGCCATTCCTGGCAGTGTTCCTGATCGCGATGTTCTTCGCCCTGATCTCGATCGACCCGCCGAAGGT
>JBCNOX010000258.1:0-7134 GCA_039593645.1 Pseudoduganella sp. | reverse complement strand
TATGCGCTTTCCTCGCTAGCGACGATGCCAGCTACATGACCGGACAGACGATTTTCGTTGATGGTGGCCGCATGGCGCTGAATTACGTTGTACCAGTTAAAGAATAGTTATACGAAATCTGAATAACGATTATCGAAAAGGGAAATTGGACTAATATGTGGCGACGCACCATAATTGCGCATGTCTCCACTATTCTCCTCCAAGAAAATAGTTTAAGCCCGCTTTAACCAGCGGGCTTTTTTTTATCCGGGGGCGCTGTTAATCCGGCATGGCGTAGATATACAGGTCGCCATTGCCCAGCGCTTTGGCACCTTTGCCCGTTGCGCCTTTCAGGGCAGCATTGATCGCCGGCTCCTTCTTCGTATCCAGGCTCGATCCCAGCACTTTGCCGTCCCAGGTGTACACCTGCTGCCACTCACACTGCGCGCAGTTGCCGCCATTGCTCATCATGATCAGGATGAACTTTTCCTTCGAAGGCGTCTCGACGCAGGTGACGTCGCTCAGATGCTCAGCGATGATGGGGTACGCGTCGCCTGGCTGGAGTGCGGCTGGCTTGAAGGCATGACTGCCCAGTTCGCGTCCGGTCGCGGCATCGCTGATGCTCAGACGCTGCCTGGTGCAGGACAGGCCGTGAATGCCTTCTTGCTCGAAGCACTCACCCTTCAGTTCAATTTTGCGGTCCGCGCATTGCATGGCAGCGCTGCGCTTGAGCAGCGGAACCTAACCGGCCGCCGATGCGGTTTGCGCCAGGCCAGCGGCCACCAGGAGTCCTGCGAATACAGTGATATTTTTCATGAATAGTTAAGATAAATACAATTTTTCCAGGCGGAATTATAGCGCTGTCGGCGGTATCGGGCCGCGTGATTCCCGGCTACACTGTTGAGACCTGCCAATCCTGGGAGAACGCGGTGGCCACCCTGCTGGATAGGATGAAGCTTTGGCAACGTTTTCTATTGCTGGGCATTATGGGCGTGCTGCTGGTCGCGCCGCCGTCCTACCTGTTCCTGCGTGAGAACAGCCACAACATCCGCTTTTCGTCCGTCGAACAGACCGGCCTCAAGCCCGGCGCTCAGGCCCTCGACCTCCTGCAAAGCATCCAGCAGCATCGCGGCTTGTCGGCGGCCTTTATCGGTGGCGGCCAGTTGGCCAGCGAGCGCAGCGCCAAGGAGGCGGAAGTCAACCGCTTGATGCTCGGCATGGCGTCCCTGCTGGCCGAGGGCGATGGGCAGGACCGCAAGATGTACCTCCGCATCCGCGATGAATGGGCAGCGCTGGCACGCAATGTCAGCACGCGCAGCCTGGCCACGGTGGAAAGCTTCGAGCGCCACACCGCGCTGTGCGAATTCATCCTGCTCTTCATCGAACAACTGGCCGACCAGTCCGGCCTCTCGCTCGATCCCGATCCCGATTCCTACTACCTGATGCGCGCCACCTATTTCGACTTGCCGCGCGTGGCGGAAGACCTGGGGCAGATGCGTGCGCGCGGTGCTGGCTTCCTGGCCGCGCGCAAGATCGATATCGAAGGCCGGGTCATCATGTACAGCCTGCTCAGCAAGGCGCGCCATGCCAGCGCCAGCATGCAGCGCACCATCGGCAAGGCCTATGCCGCCAATCCCGTGCTCAAGCAAAAACTCGATGCCCCGGTTGCCGCCGCCAGCGCTGCCGCCGCCGAAGTCACCGAACTGGCGCGCACGCGCATCGTCATGGCCGATACCCTTGACTACGCCGCGCCCGACTACATTGCCGCCACCACGCGCGCCATCGACCAGCAGTTCAACGCAAACGATGCGGCATTCGACCTGCTGTCGGCCCACATCGAACAGCGCCTGAAGGAGCAAAACGAGACCCGCCAGCTGCTGGCTGGCAGCATTATCGCCATTGCCACGCTGGCGATCCTGGTTGGCTATGCAATCAGCCACCACCTTGTCTACCAGATCGGCGGCGAGCCGTCCGAAGTATGCGAGGTGCTGCAGCAAATCGCGCAGGGCGACCTCACGCAGCGCATGGAATTGCCCCCGGACGACCGCCGCAGCCTGGCGTACATGGTGCAGGACATGGCGCAGCGCCTGCATGCCACCGTCACCAGCGTGCGCCAGTCGGCAGACACGCTGGCCAACGCAGCGGCCCAGGCCAGCGCCACTGCGCAGGCCCTCAGCACCAGTTCCACCGAGCAGGCTGCCAGCGTGGAGCAGACCAGCGCCTCCATCGAAGAGATGAGCGCATCGATCTTCCAGAACCACGAAAATTCCCGCGTCACCGACGACATGGCAGCGCGCGTGGCCGGGTATGCGGAGGAAGGCGGCGATGCGGTGGCACGTACCGTGACGGCAATGCAGCAGATCACCCGTGAAATCGCGATCATCGACGACATCGCCTACCAGACCAACCTGCTGGCGCTGAACGCTGCCATCGAAGCTGCGCGCGCAGGCGAACATGGCAAAGGCTTCGCCGTGGTGGCTGCCGAGGTGCGCAAGCTGGCGGAACGCAGCCAGGCCGCCGCGCAGGAAATCAGCGGCGTCGCGCAGGACAGCGTGGCCGTGGCCAACCTGGCCGGCAAGCTGCTGAAGGAAATCGTGCCCGGCATCCGCAAGACTTCGGAACTGGTACAGGAAATCAACGCGGCATCGCGCGAGCAAAGCAGCGGCGCAAGCCAGATCAGCGAAGCGATCAACCAGCTTAACGAAACCACCCAGCGCAATGCCGCCGCCGCCGAACAGCTGGCGGCCACCGCCGAAGAACTCACCGGCCAGGCTGACACCCTGCTCGACGCGGTCGCTTTCTTCAAAGTTTGAGCGAAGCTTGATTTATGTCATGGTGCGGTCACACCCGATCCGTATAATGGACACATCTGCTGCACACGCAATCGATATGCGTGGCGGCAGAAGGTGCGCCGGCCTTGTGCCGGCGCAACCGCTTCCGTGGTATCTTCCCACCCATGCAAAAATTCTTGACCCTGCTGTTCCTCAGCGACGCGTATGCACGCTTGCGCTTCTGGGGCGCCATCACCCTCTTCGTACTTAACTGCATCATCGGATCGATTCCCGGCGCGCGGGCCGAAGCGGCGGAATACGCCAGCGGCCTGGTGCTGCACAGCTTCGGATATTCCGTGCTGGCCTTCATGCTGTTCACCGGCTGCAAAGGCGAGCCGGCGCAACGTGCGCTCAAGGCGGTGTCCGGCATCGCCATCATGGGTGCCATCGATGAGTTCGTTCAATCGTTCTTCCCTTACCGCCATGGCTCGGTCGACGACTGGCTGGTCGACATGTCGGCCGCGATCATCGCGTCGACCGTGATGTGGGCCTTGTGGAGCTTGCGCAAGCGTCCCGCTGCTTGACGTGCGTCGGCCGTTTGCGGAACGGCGTACACTTCCCCGGCGCGCGTATGGCTAACTTATGGGGGATATATGAAACTTTCCGTAATCATGCTGGTGAGCCTGGCCCTGGCGGGCTGCGCACATGACAGCAGCAAGAAAACCGCCGGGGTGGATGAAGGCACCAGCACCTCAACCGCCAGTGCTTCCGAAGGCAGCCAGGTAGCTGCCAACTGGGATGGCGTAGTGCAATCGATCGACCCGGCAGGTTCCATGTCGGCAGGCGGTGCGGTGGGTGCGGCAGCGGCCGGCAGCGGCAGCGGTTACCGCGTCACCGTGAAGAAGGCTGACGGTTCGGTCGAGACCATCAATGTGGACAGCATGCCCAGTTATCGCGTGGGCGACAATGTCCGCTATTCGAATGGCTCCCTGAGCAGCAGCCCGAAATACTAGTAGACCTTTTCGACCTGGTAGCCGTGCTGGCGCAGCAAGGCCGGCACGCCTTTGTCGCCGACCAGGTGCAGCAGGCCGATGCCGATGAAGGCATCGCCTTTGCGCATGATCGCTTCAATATTGGCTGCCATTTCGGGATTGCGCTTGCCCAGCAACGTGCTGTCCATGAAACGGGCGGACACGGTGTCGCCCGTGGTCAACTCGCGTGTCAGCGCGGCGATGCGTGAAGCATCGGCGGCGCTCCAGGCGTCCACCAGGCCGGCCGACTTGCGCAGCGCGGCGCCGCTGTCGATCTCGGCGATATTTTCCAGCAGGTAGACTTCCTGTTGCGCATCGCTCAGCCCGCTAAACAGGCTCAGCTGGTAATCGGCGGTTTCCAGTTCCTGCAAGGGCTTCTTCTGCTGCGTGGCGTTGCTCAGCAAATAGCCTTCCACCCCGAGGCCGCGGTTGAAACCGCTCTTCTCGATCTCCTGCCCCACCAGGATATTCGCCACCACCCACGGGCGGTAATGCTCGACGCTGGACAGCGGCAGCTTGATCTTGTCGAGCGCTACCTGCAGCCTGGCCAGCGCGGCCGGCGACAAATGGTCGCGGATCGTTTGCCCGGCCGGGTATTGGCCATGGCGTTCCAGCGCGCGGTAGTACGGCCCGCTGGCACGCACGTCAAGCTCCAGCACCAGCGAGCTGGACTTGGCCAGCGCTGCGGTCACTTCAGGCTCGAGCGGGAAAAAGTCCTGCTTGCCCACGTGGATGGTGCCGAACAGGTAAGAAGTTTTGCCCTCGTGATGCACGCGGTACAGCGCGCCGCGGCGCGGCACATCGTTGACCTGGATGGCATCCGCGGGCGCGGCGGAATTCGCCGGCGGGATACTCATATCCATGGTGTGTGCCGACAGGGAAAATGACAATGCAGTCAGGAAGACAAGCTTGCGGAACATGGCATCTTTTCATGGGATGCCTGTGTCGCAGCCAGGCATGGGCTGTAGGCTTCCGGTGCGAAAGCCTTGTTGCCCATGGTAATGTCATTTACTGCCGTATGGCAATACTCGTTTCGCCAACAATGTCGACAATTACTTCGCCAGCTCCACCAGGGCCGCGGTGTACATTTCCAGATTGAGCAGTAATTGTTTTTCCGTTATGAACTCATGCTCGGAGTGGCCGGTGTAGACCTTGCCCGGCATGGTCGGGCCGAAGCTGACGGCCCGCGGGAACAGGCGCGAATTGGTGCCGCCGCCAATGGCAATCGGCTGCGGGTCCTTGATGCCGGTGTAGTGCGAAAACACCTTCATCAGGGTGGGCAACTGCGGCGCCTTGTCCTGCACCCACGGCTCGCCGATCTGCGCCGTCAGTGTGGCGCGCGGCTGGTTCGCCGCCTTCCAGGCGTCGAAGGCTTCGTTGATTTCCGAGGTCAGCTGGGCTGTTGTTTTTCCGCGCGGGCGGCGCAGGTTGATGCCCAGTACCAGCCCGTTGTCGGTTTCCTTCAGGGTGGTCGGCGCGACCGTCATCGGCCCCATGAAGTCGTCGCTGTAGGCAATCTTGCCGAACTTCTCACCTTTCAGGCCGGTGCCGATCATGTCGTTGACGAAATCGACCATCATGCCGGCCTGGCTGGCACCCCAGTGCTGCACGTCCAATGCATCGGCCAGCATGGCAATCGCGTTCACGCCGTCCTCCGGCTTGGAGGAGTGCGCGGCAAGACCCTTGGCGGTCACGGTCAGGCGATTGCCCTTCCATGCGTACTGGTAGCTCATGCCTTTCTGCTGGGCGGCGCGGGTGCGGATGGCTGCTTCCAGCGCCGCGTCGGCGTTGTCGATCACGGCGCGCGCGTCTTCCGGAATCTGGCTGTCGAAGAAGCCGCCGGTAAAGCTGGAAACCAGCGCGCCGCTGCCCGGCGCGGCCGCCATGTTCGGCAAGGTCACGCGCACGCCGCCCCAACCCTTTTCGGCCGTCACGGCAGGGTATTCGGCGTCGATGGTGATGTTGGTTTGCGGCGGCGTATGGGTCTTGAGGAAGGCCTCCAGCGGGGCCCAGTCCGACTCCTCTGCCATGTAGATATACAGTTCGATGCGTTTTTTCAGCGGGATATTGCGGTCCTTGATCGCCTTCATCGCATACATGGCGGTGGCGATCGGGCCTTTGTCGTCTTCCGTGCCGCGTCCCAGCAGCAGGCCCGGTTCGCTGGTGCGATCAAGCTTGAACGGCGACTGCTTCCATTTGCCCGGGTCGACCGGCTGCACGTCGCCGTGGGTGATCACGCCGACGCGCTCCTTGCCTTCACCCAGGCCGACCACCATGATGTAGCCATGGTCGGTAAAGTCCAGCCCCAGGTGCCGTGCTTCCTCCTTGATGAAGCGCTTGAAGCCGATGTGCTGCGGGTTCCTTTCGAACGGCACCTTCGGGTCGGCCACCGTATTGAAGCTGACCATGGTGGCCAGACTGTCGATCACCTTTTCGCCATAGGTCTGGCGGGCATGGCGCGCCGCTGCGGTGGCGTCTTTGCTGAGGGGAGTTGCGGCATGGGCGGTGGCAAAGGCCAGTGTGGTTGCCAGTACAAGTCTCTTGATCATTATGCTATTGGTAGTTGGACAGAATTCTGTTGATGGCGCCTTCGCGCACCAACTGGGAAATGGCGGCATCGACTTCCGCCAGGCCGACACGGCCCTTTTCAGACACGGCGCAGCGCGTGTAATAGCTGCGCACTACCAGCGGCTCGTGGACACTGATCCTCTCGCCCTTGTGCAGCTGGTAGTCGTAAAACGATTTGATGGTCGCGACGTGGCGCAGCCGGCCGGCCGCCAGCTTACGCAGGTTGGCCAGGTTGGAATGCGCATCGGTGCGCACGAACCCGGTCCCCATCGCCTTGATCATTTCCGGGTATTGGAAACCCAGCACGGTGCCGATCGGCTGGCCACGCAAGTCGAGCAGGCTTTGCGGCTGGGGCACGCTCAGCGAGGTGATCACGGTTTCCGTCTGTGGCATGAAAGGCTGCGTCCAGCCGAAGCGCCCCGGCAGCCATTCGGGCAGGTACATGCACAGCACGTCGGCCTGCCCTGCTTCGAGCGCCATCGCAATGCGCTTGCGCGGCATCGGCAGCGTGACCGCGGTGCGGCCCATCTTTTGCGCCAACGCTTCGGCCAGGTCCTTGTGGATGCCGCCCATCACCTGGCCGTTGCGGATGTCCGCCATCGGCATTTCGGTGCCGGTGTCGACCAGCATGGTCACTTTGTCGGCGCGTGCCGAACCCAGGGACAACAATGCGAGCGTGATGGCGGAAATGGCTTTCATTTGGAAATATTAACCCACCAGCACGCTTTTTGTTTCGGTGCTATCCTGCTCCGCCATGAAACAAGAGCATCACATCACCCCCGCAA
>JBCNOX010000257.1:0-7155 GCA_039593645.1 Pseudoduganella sp. | reverse complement strand
AGTGGACTTGAGAGGGGGAAATACCTGTTTATTCGTGACCGAAAAGACAAGCTGTCAATACGAGCAGCATAACGTAAAAAAGCCCGGACTGCCGCAAGGGCAGGCCGGGCCGGGAATGCTGTTGCTAATGGTCAGGCTTCCTGATCGACCAGCAGGCCCCTGAAAGCATCGATCGCTTTCGCGATCTCCAGCGCCTCCGGCGTCGGAATCTGGCGCAGCACTTCCTGGGTACGCAGGTCAATCACTTTAACAATAGTGCGGTGGCTGTCGTCGTCGATGGCAAACAGCAGGCTTTGCGCCCGTTGCTGCACCGAGTTGTTCAGCCTGGCAACTGCATCTTCCACTTCTTTCCTGGAAGGCGTTGCTTCCTTGGCCTTGACCGCATCGATGGTTTCCACCGCAGCAGCCGGGCTGCGGCCTGCCACCGGGAGGGCCACGAAATCCGGGACCGCGATGCCGCGGTCAGCGCGCGGCACAGTAGCAGTTATTGAATCGATAGTCATACAGACCTCCTACGAAAAATTCCCCGGTCCGGCGAACCGGAGCGGGGAACCACTTTTTTACCTAGCTTCCTGGCGATTAGCCGCGCAGCAGGCTCAGCACGCCGTTAGGCAGCGAGTTAGCCTGGGCCAGCATGGCGGTACCAGCTTGTTGCAGGATCTGGCCGCGGGTCAGGCTTGCGGTTTCTGCAGCAAAGTCGGTGTCCACGATACGGCTACGCGATGCAGACAGGTTCTCGGTCGTTGCGCTCAGGTTCGAGATGGTCGACGAGAAGCGGGACTGCAGTGCACCGAACGATGCGCGCTGGCTGTTCACCGATGCCAGGGCGGCGTCAGCGATCTTGATTGCCAGCTGGGCGTTGTCGAAGGTGGTCACGTCCAGGGTAGCCACCGACTTCAGGGTCGAACCGCCAGCCAGGCTGAAACCGGTTGCAGCGGTCTCAGTCACCGAGAACGAGTTCTCGGAGTCCATGGTGACGCGGCCCATGACGGTCGACGCGTCGTTGGCTGCAGTCATCGCATTGGCCGCACCGTTCAGAGCGCCGGCAGCAGTGTAGTTCTGTGCGCTCAGCACGGTGTTGCCACCGGTCTTGGTGTTGGTCAGCTTGATGTCGGCGCCGGACGAGTGCGACAGCTTCAGCTTGTTGTTGGTTTCGTCGTACTGGGCGGTAACGCCGGTCTTGGACGATTGTGCGTTGAACGCATTGATCGCCGAAGCGTAGTCGTCAGCCGAGTTGGCACCGGTGCCGATGGTGAAGGACACGGTCACTGGCGAGCCAGCGTTGTCGCCTTCCACGGTCATGGTGTAGGACTCTGCGCCCAGGGTCAGTGCTGCGTCGGTACGGGCAGTTGCGGTGACGCCGGTGTTGGCGGTCTGCGCATTGATGCTGGTAGCAACCGACTTGGCAGTGCTGGTGGCCAGGGTGTTGATGGTGGCCGAGCCGCGCGAACCGTTGATGGTCGCGGTGGTGGCTGCTGCGGAGGTCGCATCAGTCACGGCAGCTGGGTTGCCTTCAATACGGTTGTCACCGTAGGTGCTGGTCAGGAAGTTAGCGCCCACAGCCTGGATGGTCTGGTTCGCGTCAGCGCCGACCTGGAAGGTCGCGGTGCCCATCGAGCCGTCCAGCAGGTTTTTGCCGTTGAAGTTGGTGGTCTGGGCAACGCGGTTCAGTTCCGATGCCAGTTCGCCAACTTCGGTCTGCAGAGCTTGACGGTCCGAAGCCGAGTTGGTGGCGTTGGACGACTGCACGGCCAGTTCACGGATACGCTGCAGAATGTCGCCGGAGGAAGCCAGCGCGCCTTCAGCGGTTTGAGCCAGCGAAACGCCGTCGTTGGCGTTGCGCATTGCCTGGTTCATACCGCGAATCTGGGAATTCATACGGTCGGAAATCGCCAGGCCAGCCGCATCGTCCTTAGCGCTGTTGATACGCAGGCCGGAGGACAAACGTTGCAGGGAGGTCGACAGGCTGCTCTGGGAGGCGTTCAGGTTGCGCTGCGAGTTCAGGGACGAGATGTTGGTGTTAATTACGGAAGCCATGGTATTTCTCCATTCGGTACTACTGATTGGGCAATTTGCTCATTCACTTTGGCCCGCCACGCTGTCCTGTGACGATCAAGCCGCTGTTGTTTTGGGTAACGGTTGCCGCACGGGAACCTTTAGGGCGATTTAGCTGGGAAATCGCCCTGTTTTCACCCTCAAGTTGCCCCAGGAGTGCCGCTTAAACGGCGGGCTTTTCCTGAACTTTAGGCCCAAAAAAAATATTTTTCACCGGCAAAGAAAAATAAAAAAGCCCGCCGGGAAGGGCGGGCTTGTCGGGGTGCTATTACCTATCCGGCAACGACGACCCGGTTCTTGCCGGATTTCTTGGCCTTGTACATGGCTTCGTCGGCGCGCTTGACCAGGTCGGCCTGGGCTTCGTGCGGGCGGCGCAGGGCCACCCCGGCGGAGAAGGTGATCAGGACCTTCTCGTTTTCATGCATGAAGAAGTGGCGGGTCAGTTCGCGCTGCAGGCGGGTCATGGTGGCCTCGGCCGCCTCGATGGTGGTCTCCGGCAGCAGGATCAGGAATTCCTCGCCGCCGAAGCGGGCGATCACGTCCATCGAGCGCAGGGTCTCCTTGACCACCTTGACCAGGTGCTTGAGCGCGTTGTCGCCGGCGATATGGCCCATGGTGTCGTTGAGCTTCTTGAAATCGTCCAGGTCCAGCACGGCGATGCACAGCGGGGTGCCGCGGCGGTCGGCACGCGCGGTTTCGCGCTCGAACACGTCGTCCAGGCCGCGCCGGTTCAGCGAGCCGGTCAGCTGGTCTTCGCGCACCAGTTCGCTCAGGTGCTGCAACTTCGCTTCCAGCGCATGGATGCGCGCTTCGGCATCCTGCACTTCCTGGCGCGCCACCATCATATTGTCGCGCGCCTTCAGCGCTTCGCTCTGCACCTGGCGGGTTTCCTTCAGCACGTCGTCGAGGATCTGGTTCAGCTCGCCAATATCGCGGGCGGCGCGGATCTTGTCGGAATAGCCACCGATCTTTTCGTGGAAGTCGCCGGTCGAGGTGGCCACGGCGCCAAGGCGGTCGATGAAGGTCATCATCATGTTCTTGACGGTGGCCTTGACGTCGGTGATCGAATGCTTGAGCTGGCTCTGCTTATAGATGACGTCTTTCAGGCTGCGCGTGGCTTCTTCCAGCGCGCGCTGGTCGATCGGGCCGGCAATCAGGTTTTGCACGGCATCGATCTGGCCGCGCAGCCAGGAATCGTCGTCCAGCAGCTCGCTGACGTTTTCCAGCAGCAGGCGGAACAGGCGCAGCAGCAATTCCTGCTGCTCGGCGGTGTCGCCGCTGCGGATCTCGATCTGGTAGCACAGTTCCTTCAGGCGGCTGCCGATCTCGGCCAGCGCCGCTTCGGTATGCGCCTCCTTGGTGGCCGCGCCCAGCGATTCGGCTTCCGCCACCAGGTTGGGGCTGTCGGACAGCAGGGATGCAACGGCAAAGGTCAGGGTCCGGCTCAGCAGTTCGCGCAGCAGGCGCGCCTGTTCGTTGTTTTCTTCGGGCACCAGGCCGCCGGCGCCCACCTTGACCAGCGGGCGTTCGGCCAGGGCGGCCAGGGTGCGGGCATAGGTATCCCAGTCGCGCGCCTTGACGGCGCGGTTGAAGCGGCGGCCGAAGTCGGCCAGGTCGCCCGGCTGGTCGGTCAGGCGGGTGGCGAACTGGGCCAGCATGGTTTCGGCCGGGCTTTCCTGCACCACCGGTGCCGGCGGTACCGGCACGATGCCGGCGATTTCATTGTAGATGTCGCGATACGCGTCAGGCGTAGGGGCAATCCGGCGCACTGCGAGACGGCGGAATGCCTCGCGAGCGATATCAGCCGGATTATCCGCCGCGGCTGGATTGGTGGGTTTGCTAGACATCTGACGTACAGCCTTTACTAAGGTTTACCGATTACCAGCATATTAAGCCACTGTCCAGTCGCGCGATTTGGTGATAAACGGGAGAAAATGTGCTTACTTCTTAGCATCATTTTCTAATCGATCAGCTGGTTCTTGATGGCGTAGTGCGTGAGTTCGGCGCTGTTCTTCAGGTTCATCTTGGCCAGCAGGCGGGAGCGGTATTCGCTGACGGTCTTGACCGAGAGCGATAGCTCCTTGGCAATCGCGCCCACGGTCTTGCCGGAGGCGATCATGGTCAGGGTCTGGTACTCGCGGTCCGACAGCGTTTCGTGCGGCGCAACCTGGTGGTCCTCGCCGACATGGTTGGCCAATTCCTGGGCCAATGCCGGGCTTACATATTTTAACCCTGCTGCGCACTGGCGGATTGCATTTACTAACTCTTTCGGTGCACTTTGTTTGGTGAGGTAGCCGGCGGCGCCGGCCTTGAGCGAGCGGATGGCGTACTGGTCTTCGCGGTGCATCGACAGCATCAGCACCGCCTGCTCGGGTTTGTCCTTCTTGACCTGTTTCAGCACTTCAATGCCGTTGCGGTCGGGCAGGGAGATATCAAGCAGCAGGACATGGCAGCCGGACTTGCGGAACAGCTTGATCGCGTCGAGGCCGTTTTCGGCTTCGCCTGCCACCACGATGTCCTTGGTTTCCGCCAGGATCTGCTTCAAGCCTTCGCGCACGATGGCATGGTCGTCGGCAATAAATACTTTGATGACGGCTTTTTCACTCATGGCCAATTGTAACGTCTGGCGCGTGCGCCGGGAGGCGGATTTTGATCGCCACTTCGGTGCCGCCGCCGGCCGCATGGCCGAGGTTGAGCGTGCCGCCCAGCGCGCGCGCACGCTCGGCCATGCCGCGCAGGCCGAACGAGTCGGGCTTGGCGCGGTCGGCCGGACGGATGCCGCGGCCGTTGTCGATGATCTTCAGGGTCAGCACGCCGCGGCTGCGCGTCAGCTTGACGGTGACCGCGCTGGCTTGCGCGTGCTTGGCGATATTGGTCAGCGCTTCCTGCGCGATGCGGAACAGGGCGGTCGCCTGCTCGGGATCGAGGTCGAGCTCTTTCATGCTGGCCTGCAGGGTGCAGGCTATGCCGGCCTGGGCTTCGAACTCCTTGACCTGCCATTCCAGCGCGGGCAGCAGGCCGAAGTCGAGCACCGAGGGGCGCAGGTCCAGGGTCAGGCGGTGCACCGCATCGATGGTGCGGTCGACCAGCGAATCGACGTAGGCGGCCTTTTGCTGCAGGGTTTCGTCGCCGTCGGGCAGGCGCGCTGCCAGCATGGCCAGGGCCATCTTGATGGCGGTCAGGTTGCCGCCCAGGTCGTCGTGGATTTCGCGTGCGATGCGTTCGCGCTCCTGTTCCTTGACCCGCTCGATGTGGGCGGTCAGTTCGGCCAGGCGGGCGCGGCTGGCGCGCACTTCGAGCTGCTCCTGCTTGCTCTCCGTGATGTTGGACATGATGCCTTCCCACTGCACGCTGCCATCGGGCAGGGCATGCGGGGTGCTGCGCAGGTTGATCCACTTCACGTCCTTCCAGGCTTCGACCCAGATGCGGCCTTCCCAGTTCCAGCTCCAGAGGGACTCTGCCGATGCCTGCATCGATTCGAGGTAAGCGGGACGGTCTTCCGGCAGCACCAGCGACAGGAAGCGCTCGGGCTCGGCCTGCAATTCGGCAGCGTTGATGCCCAGCAGGGCCAGGCAGCCATCGCTCAAATAGGGAAAGGACACGCTGCCATCGGCATGGCGGCGGAACTGGTAGACCAGTCCGGGAGCGTTGGCGGCGATATGGTGGAGGGCGGTCGGCAAGGATCGTGGCATGCAGAAGTTAATGGGTCAGCGGCGGCGCATGCGCCAGAACGCGCTGAAGCGGCGCAGCACGCGCAGCGGGCGCGACGCGAAACGGCCGCGGCGCCAGCCGGCATGCCAGCGGCGCAGCCGCTCGCGCACGCTGTCGACCAGGGCGCGGCATTCGCGCCACGCGGCAGTGGCTTTGAGACGGGCGATCCAGCGTTCTTTCACTGCCATGAAGCGGCCGTGCAGCCAGGCGAACCAGCGCAGGCGCAGCAAGGCGGGACGGGTCAGGGAATACAGCCGCGCTACCGCAGCGGCGCCGGCCACTTTGGCCAGCACGAACACGCTGACGCCCATGAAGGCGTGGCCACGCGCCATGGCAAACAGGGCCAGCAGCTTGACCGGGAACAGCATGACTGCCGGCAGCAGGAAGACGGCCATGGCAGCAGCCGGGCCGAGGCTGCAGATGATGCGCTCGAGCGCCCGCAACGGGGGGAGCTCGGCCAGCTTGGCCATCAGGCGCGCCCCGACATCCCACAGCCATTCCTCGAAGATCAGGAACAGTGCTGCCAAGTAGACGAGAGGGGCGAACAGGCGCCGCCTGAGTGTGTACAATCGCTTCATGTGAGTGCCATTATTGCACCAAATAATTAGAAAACGGTTATGAACAAAGCTTTTGTCAAAGAGGGCGGCGAACAGGACGATGACGACGACCTGCCGCCAGGCGCGCCGCCGATTCCGCCAGGTTCCAAGAATTACATCACGCCGGCAGGCTACCAGCGCATCAAGGACGAGCTGCTGCAGTTGATCGACGTCGAGCGCCCGGAAGTGGTGAAGGTGGTGCACTGGGCCGCCTCGAACGGCGACCGTTCGGAGAACGGCGACTACATCTACGGCAAGCGCCGCCTGCGCGAAATCGACCGCCGCATCCGCTTCCTGACCAAGCGCATGGACCTGGCAGAGGTAGTCGACCCCAGCATCCATCATGGCAACGACCAGGTGTTCTTCGGCGCCACGGTCACTTACGCCAAGCGCGATGGGGAAGAACAGACCATCACCATCGTCGGCATCGACGAGTTCGATCCGCTGAAAGGCAAGGTGAGCTGGATCAGTCCCGTGGCCCGCACGCTGACCAAAGCGCGCGAAGGCGATACGGTGCTGCTGCACACGCCGAACGGTGCGGAAGAACTGGAAATCCTCGAAGTCAGCTATCCCGCCCCGGGCACTTAAGCATAGCGATAGCCAAACAGCGCCAAGCCGCAGGCGATGCCTGCCAAAGTTCTATCAGCGAAAACTTGCCAAGTCGTTATAATAAATTTTTAATTTATTTTATGGCAAGGTACGTGCATGGCATTCGCTCAACTGACGCAGGTTTTCTATGAACCCTCCGCCGCATTCGCGGCGCTGAAGGAACGGCCGCGTGCCTGGCTGCCGC
>JBCNOX010000256.1:0-7192 GCA_039593645.1 Pseudoduganella sp. | reverse complement strand
TGCAAAGCCGCAAGGACGTGAAGGTCGACCGCAGCATCCCCCTGGTTGCCACCAAGGCGGCCGTGGCGCGCGACCATTATCGCGGCGCCACTCTTGTATTCAAGGAGCGCGAGGGCGCCGGCCGGCGGATGTCGATCGAGGTGCGGGCCTACGACGATGGCGTCGCATTCCGCTACCGCATCGATGGCAGCGCGCCGGTGCGCCTGCGCGGCGAGCGCACCGCGTTCGTGCCGGCTGGGGACCCGGAATGCCTGGTATCGGTCGCCGATGGCGCGCATGAGGTGCCATTCGACAGCATGAAGGTTTCGCAACTGCGCGCAGGCCAGGCTTACGATGTGCCGGTGGTGTGCAGCGTGCCTGCTGCCGGCAGCGCGTATGCGATCACGCAAGCGGACCTCGCAGGCTACACCGGGTCCTCGCTGGTGCCGGAAGGCGGCGCCTTGCGCGTGCGCCTGTCGGCGCCGCCAAAAAGACCGGCGCCGGCCTTTGTGTCGCCGGGCGGACTCGCTACGGCCTGGCGTGCGGTCATGGTCGGCAATCGTGCCGGCGACCTGATTGCTTCGCAGCTGATCGGCAACCTGAACCCGCCGCCGGCAGGTGATTTCAGCTGGGTGCGTCCCGGCAAGGCAGCGTGGGACTGGTGGTCGGGGCCCCTGGTCGGCATGAAGCCGGACATGGCAAGCTACAAGCGCTTCATCGATTTTGCTGCCGCATCAGGCTTTTCCTATTACATGATCGATGCCGGCTGGGCCTCGGGTCCCGCCGGCTGCTGCGATGCCAACCCGGCCACCGACATCACGCGCGCAGCAGACGGCATCGACATCCAGGAGCTGGTGCGCTATGCGGACGGCAAGCGCGTTGGCCTGCTGCTGTGGGCCCACTGGGAGCACGTGGCGCCGCGCATGGACGAAGTGCTCGATACCTATGCCCGCTGGGGTATCAAGGGTATCAAGGTCGACTTCATGAACCGGGACGACCAGGAAGTGGTCGCCTTCTACCAGCGCATCGCGGAAGCCACGGCGAAGCGCCGCCTGTTGCTGGACTTGCACGGCGCATATGTGCCGGCTGGACTGCAGCGCACCTATCCGAACTTCATTACGCAGGAAGGCGTGATGGGTGCGGAATGGAACAAGATGAACGACAAGGTCACGCCGTATCACAACCTGATGATCCCTTATACCCGCATGCTGGCGGGCCCGATCGATTACACGCCCGGCGGCTTCCACAACGGGACTCCAGCCACCTTCCAGGTGCGTGAAGTGAATCCGGAAACGCAGAGCACGCGCGGCCAGGCGCTGGCCATGTACGTGGTGTATGACAGCCCGCTGCAGATGGTGTCCGGCGCTCCGGAGAGCTATCGCGACGCGGCCGGCTTCGATTTCATCCAGCGCGTGCCGACGGCCTGGGACGAGACGCGCTTCCTGTCCGGCACCCCGGGCAGGGACATCGTGCTGGCGCGGCGCCAAGGCAAGAGCTGGTATCTCGGCGCGATGACCGCCGGTGAGCGGGGACGTGTCGAGAACGTGTCGCTGCGCTTCCTGCCGCCTGGACGCTACCGCGCCACGGTGTGGGAAGACGGCGCCACGCCAAATGAACTGCAGCGCACGGAACGCGAAGTGACGGCAGGCGACGTGCTGCCGCTGCGCCTTGCGACAGCCGGCGGCGCGGCCGTAATCCTGGAACCGATGAATGCGAAGAAGGAAAAATGAAATGAAGACAGTGGTATGCCAGTCGCCAGGGGAATTGCGCATGAGCGAGGTGCCGGTCCCTGTGCCCGGCCCGGGTGAAGTGCTGGTCCGGGTGCGCCGCATCGGCCTGTGCGGCACCGATATGCACATCTTCCGCGGCACCCAGCCCTTCCTGCAGTACCCGCGCGTGATGGGCCACGAGCTGTCGGGCGAGGTGGTCAGCGCGCCGGAAGGCGCCGGACTGGCGCCCGGCGACCAGGTTTACGTCATGCCTTACCTGTCGTGCGGGCGCTGCGTCGCCTGCCGCAAGGGCAAGACCAATTGCTGCACCAATATCCAGGTGCTGGGCGTGCACCGCGACGGCGGCATGGCCGAATACCTGGCGCTGCCGGCGCAGTTTGTCTTCAAGACCGACGGCATTTCGCTCGACGAGGCAGCCATGCTGGAATTCCTGGCCATCGGTGCGCACGCGGTGCGCCGCGGCGCCGTCAGTGAAGGACAGCGTGTGCTGGTGGTGGGCGCCGGGCCAATCGGCCTGGCGGTCACGCTGTTTGCGCGCCTGAACGGCGCCCAGGTGACAGTGCTCGATACCCGCGAGGACAGGCTGGCATTCAGTCGCGACGTGCTCAAGGCGCCCTACACGGTACTGGCCGGGGAGGGCGACAAGGAACTGATGTCGCGCCTGACCGAGGGCGAGTTCTACGATGTGGTGTTCGACGCGACCGGCAATGTCAAGGCGATGGAACGCGGCCTGGAATTTGTGGCGCATGGCGGCACCTATGTGCTGGTGTCGATCGTGCTGGACCGGATTTCCTTCGCCGACCCCGAATTCCACAAGCGCGAAACCAGCCTGCTGGGCAGCCGCAACGCGACCGCCGACGATTTCCGTACCGTGCTGGCGGCCATGAAGGCGGGGCTGGTGCCGACCGGCCTGATGAACACCCACCGCACCACGCTGGACGGCTTCATCGACGTCCTGCCGCAATGGATGGACCCGGCCGCCGGCGTGATCAAGGCCATCGTCGAGGTGTAAATGCAGCCGATCCTCCAGTTTGGCACCAGCCGCTTCCTGCAGGCGCATGTTGACCTGTTCATTGGCGAGGCGCTGGAAAGCGGCAATGCGCTGGGGCGGGTGACGGTGGTGCAGACCACCGGCAGCGCCGAGAGCGCGCGCCGCGTGGCGGCATTCAGGCAAGGCGGCGCTTATCCGATCATCGTTCGCGGCTGGCAGGACGGTGCGCCTTACCAGCGCGAGCACCAGGTCAGATCGGTGGCCAATGCGCTGCAGGCCGGCCAGGAGTGGCCCGAAGTGGTGGCGGCGGCCGTGGCGGCGCAGGTGATCATTTCGAACACCGGCGACCGTGGCTACGAGTTGAGCGAGTCCGACAACGCGCAGTTGCTTGAAAACGGGCTGGTGCCGCAAAGCTTCCCGGCCAAGCTGCTGGTGTTGCTGCATGCGCGCTACGTCCTCGGTGCGGCGCCCGTAACGCTGATGCCCTGCGAGCTGGTTGCCAACAACGGCAGCGTGCTGCGCGACGTGGTGATTGGCCTGGCGCGCAGCTGGAACATGGACAGCGCCTTCCTGGCCTGGCTCGCACGTTGCTGCACCTGGGTGAATTCGCTGGTCGACCGCATCGTGTCACAGGCGCTGGAGCCGGCTGGCGCCGTGGCCGAGCCGTATGCCCTGTGGGCCATCGAGGCCCAGCCAGGCATGGTGCTGCCATGCATGCACCCACAGATCGTGGTGACCGACAAGCTGGCGCCTTATGAGCGCCGCAAGCTGCTGATGCTGAACCTTGGCCATACCTTCCTGGCCGGGCAATGGCTGGCGGGCGGACGCCCTGCCGGCCTGACCGTACGCGAAGCGATGGGCGATCCTGCCTTGCGCGCCGAACTGGAAGCGGTGTGGGAAGAGGAGGTGCTGCCCTTGTTCACCGCACTGGGCGAGGCCGAATTGAGCCGCGCCTACCTGGCGCAGGTGCGAGACCGTTTCAGCAATCCCTTCCTCGACCACCGGCTGGCCGACATTGCGCAGAACCATGAGGAAAAGAAGCGCCGCCGCCTGCAACCGGCGCTGGACCTGGCCGCCGAGCTGCGGCTGGAGCTGGCGCAACCGCGCTTGCGCGCAGCGCTGGCGCAGAAAGCGGCCGCATGATGCGCATCGACGCCCACCAGCATTTCTGGCGCCTGGCCGACCGCAAGGGCGCCTGGCCGCCGCCGCAACTGGCTGCCATTTACCGCGACTTCTACCCCGAAGACCTGGGCAGCCTGCTGCACCAGAACGGTGTGACCGCCACAGTCCTGGTGCAGTCGATGCCGAATGAAGACGACACGCATTTCATGCTGGACCTGTCGGACCGCTACATCTTCATCGGCGCGGTGGTCGGCTGGACAGACCTGAAAGCGCCCGACGCGCCGCAGCGGGTCGCTGCGCTGGCAGCGCATCCAAAGCTGCGGGGACTGCGGCCCATGCTGCAGGACCTGGACGACGACGCATGGATCGACGACCCGGCCCTGGAGCCGGCAGTGGCCGCCATGCTGCAGCAAGGCCTGCGTTTCGATGCCCTGGTGCTGCCGCGGCATTTGCCTGCCTTGCTGCGGTTCGTGCGCCGTTATCCGCAATTGCCGGTGGTGATCGACCATCTGGCCAAACCCGTCATGCATGGCCAACCGGACGCGCAGTGGCTGCAGGATATGGAGCGCCTGGCAAGCGAGCCGCAAGTCCATTGCAAGCTGTCCGGCATGGTCACCGAGGCGGGACCGGGATGGACGGTGGAGCAATTGCGCCCTTATGCCAGGCATGTCTTGCAAGCATTCGGCGCGGAGCGTGTGCTGTGGGGCAGCGATTGGCCGGTACTCAGGCTGGCTTCCGACTACGGCGCCTGGGCCGCTGCCACCGAAACGCTGCTGGCAGACCTGGACCCGGACCAGAAGAAGGCGGTGCTTGGCCTCAATGCGCAGCGCTTCTACGGCATTGAGCAACCTGGAGTCCTGTGATGCCGAATGACGCAGCCAAGCCAGAAGTGCGCATGTATCGCCTGGTGGCGGACCGTATCCAGCAATTGATCCGGGACGAGGGCTTCGAGAGCGGCATGCGCCTGCCGTCGGAACGCGAGCTGGCGGCGCGGCTGGGCGTCAGCCGTGCATCGCTGCGGGAAGCGATGGTCGCACTGGAGATCGGCGGCGTGGTCGAAGTGCGCGGCGGCTCCGGCGTGTATGCCGCCGAGCAGCATGCCCGGCCTGCCGCTGTGCCGGAAGCGGGCCCGGGACCGTTCGAAGTGCTGGCGGCGCGCCGCCTGGTCGAAGCGGAAGTGGCCGCCCGTACCGCCCGCAACGCGACCGATTCGGCACTGGACGCCATCCTGGCCGCTGTAACCGAGATGGAACGCACATACGACGACCCCGCCAGCCATGAAGCGGCGGACCGCAATTTCCACCTTGCGCTGGCGCGTGCGGCCGGCAATTCGGCCTTGGTGGGCGTAGTGGAATACCTGTGGCAGCAGCGGGGCGCGATGGCACACCGGCTCAAGCAGCACTACCGCACCGAAGAACTGGGCGCGGCAACGCTGGCCGACCATCGGGCTATCCTCGGCGCAGTCGCTGCACACGACGAAGCCGGCGCCCGCCAGGCCATGCGCGCCCACCTGGCGCGCGTGCACCGCACCTTGTCCGGCGGCGGCTGAAGCAACTCCGATGGCACGTACCCCCATTGTCTTCAAACGCAGCGTCAACCTGCTGCTGGACCATATCGCGAGCGGCATCGCGAACGGTGCGTCGCTGCCAACCGAAGACCGGATGGCGGTGCTGGGCGAGTGCAGCCGCAGCGTGGTGCGCAGCGCAGTCGGCTACTTCCACACGCGCGGCTTGATCAACGGCCGCAAGGAGCGCCTGTTGCTGCGCAAGCCAGTGCGGGAAGACTATTTCGAAGGCGCCGACTTGCAGACTGGTACTGCCCGTGTGCGGCAAGTGCTGATGGAAATGATCTATCAGGGCGACCTGCCGCCTGGAGCAGAATTTTCAGAGGCGGACCTGGCGCGTGCCTCGGGCGTCAGCACCACCAGCGTACGCGAGTTCCTGATCGAGTTCTCGCGCTTTGGCCTGATCCGCAAGAAGCAGCACGGCGGCTGGCGCCTGTGCGCCTTCGACCGTGCGTTTGCCATGGAGGTGGCCGAGGTACGCCAGATGTTCGAACTTGCCGCTATCGAGCGTGTTGGCGCCCTGGATGCAAGCGATCCGGCCTTCGAGACCCTGGGCCAACTGGTCGCCCGCCACGAGCAGCTTGGCGCTGTCATGCCGGCGCGCCACCAGGACTTTCCGGCACTGGACCGCGAGTTTCACACCTTCCTTATCGGCCTGCTGAACAACCGTTTCGCGCAGGGCTTCTACGATATCGTCTCGCTAGTGTTCCATTACCACTACCAATGGGACAAGGGTACCGAAAAAGCGCGCAACCAGCATGCGGTACACGAACACCTCGACATCCTGCGTGCACTGGCCCGGCGCGACGTTGCGACCGCGCGCGATTGCATGCGCGTCCACCTCGATTCTGCACGCACCACGCTATTGCAATCGATACAGACTCGCGAAGTGGCGACTTACGAAAACCGCCAACGACAACAATGATTTGACTCAAGTTGCGTGCGCAGCCTTGCAGCGGCGGGCCTTTCGGATATGTTTTAAGCGTTCCTGCTGTCGCTTTTCGCAGCTGGAACCGAAGCCTGCCGTTCACGTGTGGAGGGCAGGTTTTGTCCATCACACTTATCGCATACACGAATAAGGAGACAAGTCATATGAAATGGTTCAAGTCAATACTCCGGAGCGCGGCCGCACGAGCGGCAGCGTGCGGGGCGCTAGCGCTGGCGGCGCAGCAGCCGGCGGCAGCCTATAGTTGGGACACCGTCGCCATGGGCGGCGGTGGCTTTGTGTCGGCCGTCATTCCAAGCAAGACCGAGGCAGGCGTGGTCTACGCGCGCACCGACGTCGGCGGCGCCTTCCGCTGGGACAATGCAAACGGCCGTTGGGTGCCGCTGCTGGACTGGGTGTCGGATGAGCAGACCGGCTACCTTGGCGTCGAGTCGCTCGCTATCGATCCCAAGGCTGCGCGCAATATCTACATGCTGGTCGGTATCAGCTACTTCAATGGCGGCAAGAGCGCCATCCTGCGCTCCACCGATTATGGCGCGACCTTCACCACCATCGACGTGAGCAACCAGTTCAAAGCGCATGGCAATGGCATGGGCCGCCAGACCGGTGAGCGGCTGGTGGTCGATCCGGGCTCCAGCAATGTGCTGTACGTTGGCACGCGCTGGAATGGCCTGTTCAAGAGCACCAATTCCGGCTCGACATGGTCGAAGGTGACATCGCTGAACGTGACGACAACGCCGAATGAGAACGGCATCAGCCTGGTCATGCCCGACCCGTCCAGCGTATCGGGCGGTGTGGCGCAGCGGCTGTTCGTCGGCGTTTCGCGCTATGGGTCGGTGGGTGCGAACTTCTATCGCAGC
>JBCNOX010000255.1:0-7202 GCA_039593645.1 Pseudoduganella sp. | reverse complement strand
ACATGAAGAAGAACCCGGTTGGCGACGCCGAGATCAAGGCTGAGTACGACCGCGCCGTTGCCGCCGAAGGCGACAAGGAATACCACGTACGCCACATCCTGGTGGAAACCGAAAAAGAAGCGACCGATATCATCGCCAAGCTGAAAGGCGGCGCCAAGTTCGAAGACCTGGCCAAGAACTCCAAGGACACCGGTTCCGCAGCCAACGGCGGCGACCTGGACTGGGGCACCCCAGGCAACTTCCCTAAGGTCTTCGCTGATGCGTTCACCTCCCTGCAAAAAGGCCAGGTTACCGAGAAGCCAGTGCAAACCCCAAGCGGCTTCCACGTGATCAAGGTGGACGACACCCGTCCAGTCAAGCTGCCTACCCTGGAAGAAGTGAAGCCACGTATCGCCGATTCCCTGATGCGTGCGAAACTGCAGGCCTACCAGGAATCCCTGGTGAAGAAAGCCAAAGTACAATAATCCGTCACGGACCTGATCCGGCGCCCAAGCGGCGCCGGATTTATTTTAACTAAGGAAACACTCAATGAAATTCAAACCAGCTACCCTGCTGTTGGCCCTGATCGCAGTTGCAGCAACTCCTGCTTTTGCCCAGAACGTCGCTACCGTGAACGGCAAAGCCATCCCATCGGCCCAGATGGAAGCCGCTGTCAAACAAGCTGCAGCCCAAGGCCAGCCTGACTCGCCACAACTGCGCGAAATGATCAAGAAATCCCTGATCGGCCGCGAAGTGCTGGTGCAGGAAGCCACCAAGCAAGGCGTTGCTGCCAACAAGGAAGTGAAAGAAGCCTTGGAACAGGCTCGCCAGGACATCATCATCCGCGCCCTGCTGGTTGACTATGTCAAGAAGAACCCTGTGAGCGACGCAGAGATCAAGACCGCATACGACCAGTTCAAGGCTTCCAAAGGCGACAAGGAATACCACGCTCGCCACATCCTGGTGAAGACCGAAAAAGAAGCAACCGACATCATCGCCAAGCTGAAAGGCGGCGCCAAGTTTGAAGAACTGGCCAAGGCTTCGCAAGATCCAGGCTCGGCTGCCAACGGCGGCGACCTGGACTGGGCAGCCCCTGGCAACTACGTGAAGCCATTCGCTGACGCCATGGTTGCCCTGAAAGATGGCCAGATCACCGACAAGCCTGTGCAATCGCAGTTCGGCTACCACGTGATCAAGCTGGAAGGCTCCCGCGCAGCCAAAGTGCCGTCGCTGGAAGAGATCAAGGGCCAGATCGCCGAGTCCCTGACCCAGCGTAAAGTTGCCGCTTACCGCGACCAGCTGGTTGCCAAAGCCAAAGTACAATAATTCCGGGTGCGCCTTTACTGGCCGCCTCGACGAAGCGCCCCACGGGGCGCTTTTTTATTATGCCAACGACCAAAGACTTCATTTACGCCCTTGCCCCGCTGGCCGATCCCGCCCGCGCCCCGGCAATGCGCGCCTATATGCGCGACCAGTTCCCGTTCCTGGGCATCCCGACCCCGTCGCGGCGGGAGGCCATCAAGCCTGTGGTATGCGACTTCAAGGGAGCTTCCGCAGCCGAGCTCATCGGCGTCGCGGATAAGCTTTGGCAAATGCCCGAACGCGAATACCAATATGCGGCGCTGGACTTGATGGCGGCACATTGGAAGCAATTCGACACTGCCGACTTGCCGAAACTGCTTGAGTTTGTATTGCGCAAATCATGGTGGGATTCCGTGGACGGCATGGCCGGAATCATTGGTGATGTGCTCCGTTACGAGCATGACGAAATGGATGCAGCTTTAAAGCACAGTAACTTCTGGATGCGCCGGATTGCCCTTCTCCATCAATTGGGCTGGGGAGAAAAGACCGACGAGATGCGGCTGTTCCGATATTCGCTGGCGCTAGGTCGCGAAAATGAATTCTTCATTCAGAAAGCAATTGGATGGGCCCTGCGCGATTATGCGCGCCATGCGCCACATAATGTAGCGTTGTTTATTAATCAAAATAAGACTGCCTTGTCGAAACTGAGCGTTCGCGAGGCCGGAAAGCACCTCACGCCCGTGAAGTATGCTCGCAACTAGCGCTTACAAGCCAGTTCTTGGCGTGCATCGCACTAGTTAATATTCGACGGCAAAACAACGGAAGTAATGCGCTCAATTGCCGCGCCCGAAAATGTCACGTTAAACTCATGACAACTAAAGGAGGCTGGAAAATGAATAAGCTCGCATTTCGGCAGTTGGTCCTCTCTGGCGCGTTAATCACCGCAGCTCCTGCAATGGCAGGCGTCGCCACATTTGACGACCTGGCTTTTCCGCCGCCACTGGACAGTGCCACCGGGATTCAGTGGACTAATTCGACCGCCAGCCTGGACTATCAAGGAGTTACCTGGGATGCCCGGTTTGGCGTGGTTGGCGACCAATATCGGGTAGGTGGACCGGGCGGACCTTTATTCGGTATTCCCCATTCCGGACATTATTTTGTGTCCAACGCGGACGGTTCGTCGGGCCTGGCGATCAGCACGAATAAAGTGCTGACCGGGGCCTGGTTCGGCCGCAACCAGTACTACGGTTTCGGTGAAGGCGGAGCGGATCAGGTCACCATCGTCGCCCTGAATGGCGCGACTGAACTTGGCTCGGTAATCTTTGATTTGCCTGAAAGTCATCCTGGCCAGCCCGAACCGCTGTCCTTCGTCGACACCAGCATTTTCGCGGCCCTGGGCCCAATTACCGGCTATCGAATCGATCGGCGCGAACTCGGCCAGTTGAATGGAAACTGGGTCGCCGACGACTTCGAATTCGTCGATGCGACCCAGGTGCCGGCCCCGGGCGGGGCCGCATTGATGCTTGGCGGCCTGGCCGCCCTGCTGGCGGCCCGCCGAAAGCGCGCTTAAGCCCTTAACCGATGAACTTGCGCGCGTTGCCCCACATGCGCGCCCAAGGCGAATCCTCGCCCCATGCGTCCGGATGCCAGGAGTTCTGGACCGTGCGCGACACCCGCTCCGGGTGCGGCATCATCACGGTAAAGCGGCCGTCAGGCGTGGTCACGGAGGTCAGGCCGCGGGGCGAACCGTTCGGGTTGTACGGGTAGGTCTCGGTCGCACTGCCTTTGTTGTCCACGAAGCGCAGTGCACCGATTGCCTCATCGATATTGCCGGTCTGGCTGAAGTCGGCAAAACCTTCGCCGTGCGCAATCGCGATCGGCGTTTGGGTGCCAGCCATGCCTTGCAGGAAGATCGACGGCGAATCCAGCACTTCCACCATCGAGAAGCGTGCTTCGAATTTCTCCGACTTATTGGTGGTGAACTTCGGCCAGGCATGAGCCCCTGGAATCAGCGACTTCAGGTTCGACATCATCTGGCAGCCGTTGCAAATACCCAAGCCGAAGGTATCCTTGCGCTGGAAGAACTTGGCAAACTGCTCAGCCATTTCGGGATTGAACAGGATGGACTTGGCCCAGCCCTCGCCAGCACCCAGCACGTCGCCGTAGGAGAAGCCGCCAACCGCAATAATGCCCTGGAAATCATCGAGCGAAACGCGGCGCGAGATCAGGTCGCTCATGTGCACGTCGACGGCAGCGAAGCCGGCGCGGTGCATTGCCCAGGCGGTTTCGATATGCGAGTTGACGCCCTGCTCGCGCAGGATGGCAACGCGTGGGCGCACGCCGGTCGCCAGGAACGGCGCCGCGATGTTTTCCGCCATGTCGAAGGTGACCTTCGGCTGCATGCCTGGGTCGGTTTCATCCAGCAGGCGGTCATATTCGGCGTCCGCAGTGGCCGGATTCTCGCGCACGCGGGAAATACGCCAGCTCGTTTCGCTCCACAGGCGATGCAGTTCGGCACGCGGCTGAGAATAGATGATCTTGGCATCGCGGGTGAACTCAATCACGCCACGGTCGTTCAGCTTGCCGATGATGTGGCTGCAAGCGCCCAGGTTGAAGCTGCGCAGCACGTCCATGACGGCCGATTTCTCTTCGGCGCGCACCTGGATCACGGCGCCCAGCTCTTCATTGAACAGCGCGGACAGGGTCAGTTCGTTACGGCGCTCGGCCACCTGCCCGGCCCAGTTCTTGGCATCGCCATGGTCCATGGCGCCTTCTTCGCCCAGGGTCAGCATGTCCAGGTTGACCGACAGGCCGGCACGGCCGGCAAAAGCCATTTCCACCAGGGTTGCGTACAGGCCGCCGTCGGAACGGTCGTGGTAGGCCAGGATCTTGCCTTCCTTGTTCAGTTGCTGGATGGCGTTGAAGAAGGCTTTCAGGTCTTCCGGCGAATCCACGTCCGGCGCGGTGTTGCCCAGCTGGCCAATGACTTGTGCCAGCGCGGAAGCGCCCATGCGGTTCTTGCCGCGGCCCAGGTCGATCACGATCAGCGAGGTTTCACCCAGGTCGGTGCGGATTTGCGGGGTCAGCGACTTGCGCACGTCATACACCGGCGAGAAACCGGAAACGATCAGCGACACCGGCGAAATCACGGCCTTGTCGGCGCCTTCGTCTTTCCAGGTGGTGCGCATGGACAGGGAATCCTTGCCGACCGGAATCGACAGGCCAAGGGCCGGGCACAGCTCCATACCGACCGCCTTCACGGTGTCGAACAGGGCAGCATCCTGACCTGGCTGGCCGCAGGCAGCCATCCAGTTGGCCGACAGCTTGATGTCGGAAATATCGTTGATTGGCGCGGCGGCCAGGTTGGTGACGGTCTCGCCGACAGCCATGCGGCCGGAAGCCGGTGCACCGATCACAGCCAGCGGGGTACGCTCGCCCATTGCCATCGCCTCGCCCACGTAACCGTCATAGCTCAGGGTGGTCACGGCGCAGTCAGCCACCGGCACCTGCCAAGGGCCAACCATCTGGTCGCGTACCGACATGCCGCCCACGGTACGGTCGCCAATGGTGATCAGGAAGCTCTTGTCGGCCACCGTCGGCAGCAGCAGCACGCGCTTGGCGGCTTCTTCCAGCGGGATACCGGTCAGGTCGATTGCCGGCAGGTCGTTCTGCACATGCTTGACGTCGCGGTGCATCTTCGGCGGTTTGCCCAGCAGTACTTCCATCGGCATGTCGACCGGGTTGTTGCCCATTTCCGGGTCGATCACCTTCAGTTGGCGCTCTTCAGTTGCCACGCCGACAACAGCGAACGGGCAGCGTTCACGTTCGCACAAGGCCTGGAACAGCGGCAGGTCGCTCGGGGCGATCGCCAGGACGTAGCGTTCCTGCGATTCGTTGGACCAGATTTCTTTCGGGGCCATGCCGGACTCTTCCAGAGGCACCTTGCGCAGGTCGAAGATCGCGCCGCGCTTGGCATCGTTGGTGATTTCCGGGAAGGCGTTCGACAAGCCGCCGGCGCCGACGTCGTGGATCGAGATGATCGGGTTCTTGTCGGCCAGTTGCCAACAGCCATTGATGACTTCCTGGGCGCGGCGTTCCATTTCCGGGTTGCCACGCTGGACGGAGTCAAAGTCCAGGTCGGCAGTATTGGTACCGGTTGCCATCGACGAAGCGGCCGAACCGCCCATGCCGATGCGCATGCCAGGACCGCCCAGCTGGATCAGCAGGCTGCCGACCGGAATGTCGTTCTTGTGGGTGTGCGCGGCCGAGATGTTGCCGATACCGCCGGCAATCATGATCGGCTTGTGGTAGCCCATTACGGTGTCTTTGCCGCCGGCGAACTGCTGGCCGATGTTCTGTTCGTAGGTGCGGAAGTAGCCGCCCAGCACAGGACGGCCGAATTCGTTCGAGAACGCGGCGCCGCCCAGCGGGCCTTCGATCATGATCTGCAGCGGCGAAGCGATGCGCTCCGGCTTGCCGTACACCTGGCTCTCGTCGCGCTTGCCGACCGGAGCGGTCACATTGGCGGCGTTCTCCCAAGGCTGAACGGCGCCAGGGATCATCAGGTTGGATACGGTGAAACCGGTCAGGCCTGCTTTCGGCTTGGAGCCGCGGCCGGTCGCGCCCTCGTCGCGAATCTCGCCACCGGCGCCGGTCGAGGCGCCCGGGAATGGGGAAATCGCGGTCGGGTGGTTGTGGGTTTCCACCTTCATCAGGGTGTGCACCAGCTCGGTGGAAGGAGCGTATTCGTGGCCTTCACGCGGGTAAAAACGCGTCACCTCAGCGCCTTCGATGATCGACGAGTTGTCCGAATACGCGACGATGGTGCCGCGCGGATTCTTCTGGTGCGTGTTCTTGATCATCTTGAACAGCGACATCTCCTGCGCCACGCCGTCGATGGTCCATTCGGCATTGAAAATCTTGTGGCGGCAGTGCTCGGAATTCGCCTGCGCGAACATCATCAGCTCAACGTCGGTCGGGTTGCGCTTGGCGTTGGTGAAGGCTTCCAGCAGGTAGTCGATTTCGTCGTCCGACATCGCCAGGCCCAGGTCGGTGTTGGCCTTTTCCAGCGCGGTGCGGCCGGCGCCCATCACGTCGATCGATTCCAGCGGCTTGGCTTCCAGACTCGAGAACAGGCCGGCGGCCTGGTCCGGGTGGCGCAGCACGGATTCGGTCATGCGGTCGTGCAGCAGCGCAGCCACGGCCTGCGCCTGCTCGCTGTCCAGCTTCTTGGCAGCGCCCAATCCGGTACCCAGGATGCCGCCCTTCAGGTTGACGCGGTAAGCAACGCCTCGTTCCACACGGTGGATGTGCGCCATGCCGCAATTGTGCACGATGTCGGTGGCTTTGGAAGCCCATGGCGAAATGGTGCCGAAACGGGGAATGACGACAAACTCTTCCACTACGCCTTCAGCATGCTCCGGCAAGGCTGGCTCGCCGTAGGTCAGCAGGCCGTTCATGCGGTTCAGATCATCTTCGGACAGCGGCGAAGCGGAATCGATAAAGTGGATAAAGCGTGCTTGGACCGACGTAATGGCCGGCAGAACTGCTTGAAGCTGGTTGAGGAGGCGTTGGCTACGGAAAGAGGACAGGGCGTTGGAACCCGGCAGAATCAACATAGTGGGGGCGTGAAGAATGCAGCGTAGCTGCGGTTTAAAGGAATACTGTGCACGAGCTGACTGGTCTTGCTGTATTTCGATTTGCCGACATTATACTTGTTTCAGGCATCACTTCCCACCCTTCCTTCATTGGTCCGAAAGCAACATTTAGTGTGTTTGCGCCTGTTTTTTGAGCGTCCTTGGGGTATTCTCCCCTTATGACAGCCTTCTGCCCTCAAAATGCAAGAATATAGCGACCTGTCAGTCCTGGTTATCGACCCCAACCAGCAAATGCGCAGCGGCTTGCACAATATGCTGGGCCAA
>JBCNOX010000254.1:0-7210 GCA_039593645.1 Pseudoduganella sp. | reverse complement strand
TTTCCCAGGCCCTGCCTGACGTGATCGCCGCCTGCAAAGTAGCGGGCTTCGACCTGGTGATCGTGGAAACCTCCGGCATCGGCCAGGGCGACGCCGCGATCGTGCCGCACGTCGACGTGTCCATGTATGTGATGACGCCGGAATTCGGCGCCGCATCGCAGTTGGAAAAGATCGACATGCTCGACTTCGCCGACTTCATCGCGATCAATAAATTCGACCGCAAGGGCGCGCAGGATGCCCTGCGCGACGTGGCCAAGCAATACCAGCGCAACCGCGAACTGTGGAGCAAGCGTCCGGAAGAAATGCCGGTGTACGGCACCCAGGCTTCGCGCTTCAACGACGACGGCGTGACTGCCCTGTACCAGGGACTGCTGCCGGTGCTGGCATCCAAAGGCCTGGCCACCAAGCCTGGCGTGCTGCCGGCCACCGACGTGCGCTTCAGCTCCGGCAAGAACGTGATCGTGCCGCCGGCACGGGCGCGCTACCTGGCCGAGATCTCCGACACCGTGCGCGGCTACCACAAGAAAGTACAGGCGCAGGCCAAGCTGGCGCGCGAACGCCAGCAGCTGCAGGAATCCAAGCGCATGATGGCTGTCGCCGGCAAGTCGGTTGCCGACTTCGACGACCTGATCATCGAACGCGACCACGCCATGGATGGCGGCGCCAAGAAGCTGCTGGCCCAGTGGCCGGACATGCAGCAGGCTTACGCCGGCGACGAATACGTCGTGAAAATTCGCGACAAGGAAATCCGCACCGGCCTGGTCCAGCACACCCTGTCCGGCACCAAGATCCGCAAGGTTTCGCTGCCGAAGTATGAAGACCACGGCGAGCTGCTGCGCTGGCTGATGCTGGAAAACGTCCCGGGTTCCTATCCGTTCACCGCCGGCGTGTTCGCCTTCAAGCGTGAGGGTGAAGACCCAACCCGCATGTTCGCGGGCGAAGGCGATGCATTCCGTACCAACCGCCGCTTCAAGCTGGTCTCCACCGGCATGGATGCCAAGCGCCTGTCGACCGCCTTCGACTCCGTCACCCTGTACGGCGCCGACCCGGCGATCCGTCCGGACATTTACGGCAAGATCGGCAACTCCGGCGTGTCCATCGCGACCCTGGACGATATGAAAGTTCTGTACGACGGCTTCGACCTGTGCAACCCAAGCACCTCGGTCTCGATGACCATCAACGGCCCTGCACCTGCGATCCTGGCGATGTTCATGAACACCGCTATCGACCAGCAGGTTGAAAAGTTCGTCACCGAGAACAAGCGCCAGCCGTCCGAAGATGAATACCAGAAGATCAAGGACTGGGTGCTGATGAACGTCCGCGGCACCGTGCAGGCCGACATCCTGAAGGAAGACCAGGGCCAGAACACCTGCATCTTCTCGACCGAGTTCTCGCTGAAGGTGATGGGCGACATCCAGGAATACTTCGTGCACCACCAGGTGCGCAACTTCTACTCGGTGTCGATCTCCGGCTATCACATCGCGGAAGCGGGCGCGAACCCGATCTCGCAGCTGGCCTTCACGCTGTCCAACGGCTTCACCTTCGTGGAAGCCTACCTGGCGCGCGGCATGCACATCGATGATTTCGCCCCAAACCTGTCGTTCTTCTTCTCCAACGGCATGGATCCGGAGTACACGGTGCTGGGCCGCGTGGCGCGCCGTATCTGGGCCGTCACCATGAAAGAGAAGTACGGCGCCAACGACCGCTCACAGAAGCTGAAGTACCACATCCAGACTTCCGGCCGTTCGCTGCACGCGCAGGAGATCGACTTCAACGACATCCGCACCACGCTGCAGGCGCTGATCGCGATCTACGACAACTGCAACTCGCTGCACACCAACGCCTACGATGAAGCGATCACCACACCGACCGACGAATCCGTCCGCCGCGCACTGGCGATCCAGCTGATCATCAACCGCGAATGGGGCCTGGCGAAGAACGAGAACCCGAACCAGGGCGCCTTCATCATCGAAGAACTGACCGACCTGGTGGAGGAAGCCGTGCTGCAGGAATTCGAACGTATCGCCGAACGTGGCGGCGTGCTGGGCGCGATGGAAACCGGCTACCAGCGCGGCAAGATCCAGGAAGAGTCGCTGCTGTACGAGCACAAGAAGCACGATGGCTCGCTGCCGATCATCGGCGTGAACACCTTCCGCAACCCGAAAGGTTCGGAAGCCCCGGCCACCATCGAACTGGCCCGTTCTACCGACGATGAAAAGCAATCGCAGCTGACCCGCCTGGCCGACTTCCACGCCCGCAACGCAGACGTGGCGCCAGCCGCCCTCGCAGCGCTGCAGAAAGCCGCCATCGACAACGAAAACGTGTTCGCCAAGCTGATGGACGCAGCCCGCGTCTGCTCGCTGGGCCAGATCACGACCGCCCTGTTCGAAGTCGGCGGCCAATACCGCCGCAACATGTAATCTCAAATCCCGTCTGACCCTGCGGGTCAGACGGGACGGCCATCCGGCCGGTTTACCGGTTTCAGTGGAAGAACAGCCACACCAGCAGCAGCACAATCCCCGGCACCCCCAACAGCCAAGCCAAGAAATACTTTCCCATGACAGCCTCCGTTAAAAAGAGCATGTCATCAGGCTAAAGCCCGCACCGCAGACCGTCAGTTAGCTGAAGCACTTCCAGCCAATCTCTTCCTCGCCCGCTTGCGCCGCGTTAAGTTATCATTTGACTATTTATCAATGATGCGGGGAATGCAATGGCAGTAGTGTTGGGACCTATCCTGAAATTCTGCGGCTGTGCCGACGGCATGTGGTCGGTCAGCGCGCTGGTAGTGTGGACGGGCGATGCACCGCCCGCCGTAACAGCTGCAGTGCTGCCCGGCGCCGCCGCCGAAATTCGCACGCTGTCCGTCGAATCCAACCGCTTGCGCACCCGTTTGCACAAGCGCACCCTGCATGTCGCCGAAAGCTGGAAGTTCACCATCGAGCAGCACGCCACGCGCGAGCAGCAGGTCCAGTACGTCGTCGACGGCCAGGCCTTCACCTTCGTCGTGCCGGCGCGCGACAGCGCCCCTACCTGCGCCTACACCTCCTGCAACGGCTTCTCCGACTACAAGAAGATGAAGGACATCCCGCAGGACCCGGTCTGGAACAAGATGCACGCCAACCATGTGCAGCGCCCCTACCACCTGCTGCTGATGGGTGGAGACCAGGTTTACAGCGACGCCATGTGGACCAGCACCGCCCTGAACGACTGGGCCGCCGCACCCAACGACAAGAAGCTTGCCAACAAGCCTGTCAGCAAAACGCTGCAGACCGAAATCGACGATTTCTTCTTCGGGAATTACTTGAAGGTGTGGGCTTACCCACACGTGGCGCGCATGTTCGCCACCGTTCCAACGGTGATGATGTGGGACGACCACGACATCATCGATGGCTGGGGCTCTTACCCCGACAAATTCCAGCATTCTCCGGTTTTCAAGGCGATCTACAGCATCGCGCGAGACTACTTCCTGCTGTTCCAGCAGCACAGCGCATCTGAGGCGGACGTGCCGATGCGCCTGCCCGCGCAGCCCGGCTTTACCAAGGCCGCCCGCTTCGGCAACTACGGCTTGCTGGTGCTCGACTTGCGTAGCGAACGCACACCGGACGTCGTGATGGGACAGCAGTCGTGGGACGCGGCCTATGCCTGGCTGGAGGCGCAACAGGACTGCAAGCACCTGCTGCTGATGTCCAGCATCCCCGTCGTGCACCCCGATTTCAGCACGCTGGAGATGCTGCTATGCGCCCTGCCCGGCCAGCAGGAACTGGAAGACGACCTGAAAGACCACTGGCTGAGCCGCACCCACCAATGGGAGCGCCTGCGCCTGATACACCGCCTGCAGGAGTGGTCGCAGCGCACCGGCGGCCGGGTGACCATCCTCTCCGGCGACGTCCACGTTGGTGCCATCGGCGCCATCGAATCGAGCCAGAAGCAATACCAAGGCAAGCCAATCACGATCCACCAGCTGACATCGTCCGGCGTGGTGCATCCGCCACCACCCGCCATGGCGTTGTTCTACCTCGAACACGTGGGGGACAAGGTCGAGCAGCTGGAAGGCGGCATCACGACTGCGATGTACAAATTCCCGGGCACCGCGCACCGCTACATCGGCGCCCGCAATTACCTGAGCCTGGAACCCGACCGCGCGGAAGACGGCCGTTCCCGCAACCGGCTGTGGGCCAACTGGTACGTGGAGAACGAAGCGCAGCCCTACCGCCAGGCAATCCTGCCGCTGGCAGAGTAACTAGGGTGCGACGAGACCGGCTGTCGCACCGGCCAGCAAGGCTGGTTGCCACAACTCCTGCAGGCTGGCGGCAGGTTTGCCGTTGATGAGGGCAAGCAGCATGTCGGCCATTCTGGCGCCGGCGGCGCGGGCGTTTGGCTGGTCGATGGTGGTAACGTCAATGTCGGCCAGGGTGTCGGCCATGCTGCCCCAGACGATCAGCGAAATGTCCCTGCCGATCGCGATACCTGCGTCGAGCAGCGCGCGCACTGCGCCCACACCGGCCAAATGATTGTCGACCACGATGGCGGTCGGGCGCGGGGTCGTGGCCAGGAGCGTTTGCACGGCGGCGTAACCGGTACGGCGGTCGATGCAGTCGTCGACCAGGTGGCGCGGATCGGTTGACAGGCCGGAACCTGACAGCGTCGCGAGAAAGCTGGCCCGGCGCTGCGCGGCGAAATTCATCGCAAGCGGCGCGCTGATCATGGCGATGCGCTGATGACCGAGCGACAGCAAGCGCTCCAGCGCCATGCGGATGCCGGCCTCATTGTCGTAGTCGAACCAGGCATACGGCGCGTCGAGCTGGGTACGGCCGTGGGCGATAAAGGGAAAACCGGCGCGGGCCAGGTAAGCGATTCGTTCGTCGTGCACCAGGGTACGGCTGACCACCAGGCCGTCGACCCGGCGACCGCGCACCATTTGCTCATAGGACGGCATCTCGTTCGCCGGCGAAACCGGCGCGATGATGAAATTCATGCGCTTCTTTTCGAGCGCCTCCGACAGACCGCCAACCACCTCGAGGAACATCGCGTCACCCAAGTCGGCAGGCAGCAGCGGGTAGATCGTGCCAAGCACATTGCTGCGGCCAACCGCCAGGCTGCGCGCCATTGGATTGGCCTCGTAACCGGATTCGCGCGCCGCGCGCAGCACACGCTCGCGCGTCAACTCGCTGACTTCGGGGTAGCCGTTCAGCGCGCGGCTGACCGTAGTTTTCGACATGCCGAGTTTGTCGGCGAGGCTCTTCAGGTTCATCGCGAAATTATAGCCGGAGCCTCCAGCCCATCATCGCTGCCATCGACGGCCCGCTTGAAGAAGTACAGCGTCACCAGCACGATCGCGATCGGTACCAGCGTCAGGTAGAAAGCAAAGTGGCCGCTGAAGGCGCCGAACACATAGCCGGTGATCAGCGAGCCGGTGGTACCGCCCAGCGCCGAGAAGATCACCAGCAGGCCTGTCATCGCCGAATGCTGGTGCTTGGGCAGGGAGCTGAGCATCACGGAATTGATGCCGGGGTAAACCGGCGCCATGAACAGCCCAATCAGCGGGAACAGGAACGCCGCCAACGGCGCATCGCTCCACCCCGCACCTGGCGCCACCACCACGTCGTGCGTCATCGGCAGGGCGAGCAGCACAACGGCGCCCATGCCGAGCAGGCAGCCGTTCATCACAGGATACCAGTTCAGGCGGCGCATCAGGACCCCGGCCGACAAGCGCCCAACGGCCAGGCAAGCGGCGAAGATGCTGGTGACCTGCACGCTCATCGCAGCAGGCAGGTGCAGGATCTCGTTGTTGAAGGTCGGCAGCCAGGTTCCCACGCTCTGCTCGATCAGCACATACAGGAAGGCCGTCAGCACGAATACACATACCAGCGGCTTGAAGAACAGCTTCAGCATGTCAGCAAATTCCTGCGGCAGGCTGCGTGCTTCGGGTGGCGCGGCCACCCGCTCGTCGAAGGGAGTCGCCAGCAGCAGCATGAAGGTCAGCGCGCACAGGCCAGCCAGCACCCAGTACACATGCAGCCAGCTTTGCGAGCGCGGGTCGGCCGAGTCGATGAAGAAGCTGAACACCCAGTAAGCGCACAGCACGCCGATCATGAAGAACCCTTCCAGCGTATTCATGATGCCTGCATGCTGGCGGCGGTCGGCGGCGACCAGGCCAAGCGTCGAGTAGACCGACACTTTCACCAGCGCGAAGGAGATGCCGACGCACAGGAACAGCATTTTGGTGGTGAAGAAGGAAGGCAGCAGCGGCATCGACAGGCAGGCCGCAGTGACGATGGCAAGCCCGGTCAGCATCGCCTTCTTGTACCCGATGCGCGGCAGGAAGCTCGCCACCAGGAAAGACACCACGGCAATCGGCAGATCCTTGAACCCTTCCAGCACGCTGGCGGCCGACTTGCTGACGCCGTAGTTATTGATAACCTGCAGGATCACCGTGCCAACGCTGTTCAGCAGGATGGCGAAGGTGAAATAGATCAGGAACAGGACCCAGATGATGCGCCGGTTTTGCATAGTGTCTCCATTATATTTTTGAATTGTTCCAGTCCCGGAATCACCGTGTCTGCCTGCCACAGCGTGGCCGGCTGGCCGACACCAATGGCAACCATGCCGGCCGCCTTAATGGCGGTAACGCCGGCGACGGCGTCTTCCACGCCAACGCAATCGGCCGGGTCTACGCCCAGTTCCGACGCAGCGCGCAGGAAGATTTCAGGATCGGGTTTGCCGCGCGCGATCGTCGCCGCGTCTACGACATAGTCGAATTTGTGAGTGATGCCGAGGCTTTCCAGCACCGTGAAGGCGTTCTTGCTCACCGAGGCAAGGCCCACCTTCAAGCCTTGCGCGCGGCACCAGTCGAGTGCATCCACCGCGCCCGGCAACAGGTCGGCGGGAGACATCTCGGCAATCAGCGTCTTGTAATGCTCATTCTTGGTGTCGGCCAGCGCCAGCTTTTCCTCATCGCTGTAGCTGCGCGGCGCGCCGGCCAGTATCAGCTCCAGGGAGCCCATGCGGTCGATGCCCTTCAGGTTTTCATTGAACGCTTCGTCGAAATGCACCTGCTGCGACTGCGCCAGCTGTTGCCAGGCGAGGAAGTGGTAGTGGGCGGTATCGGTGATCACGCCATCGAGGTCGAAGATAACGGCTTTCATGCAAGCTCCTGGACCGGCCCAGCCGGAGTGACGTTGACGGGCGCGCCGCGATGCAGGAAGGCCAG
>JBCNOX010000253.1:0-7218 GCA_039593645.1 Pseudoduganella sp. | reverse complement strand
TTGAGCCCGATCCAGGGGCGGCGTTCTACACCATCCGCCTCGACGTGGATGGTGCGGCCCTTACGGCTTACCTCAATGGCACGCGCCTGATCGGCGTCGATGAGCCCAATCCGCTGCCAGCGCGCGGTGGCGTGTTGTCGCAAGGCGGCCAATTCGAAATCGCCGGCCTGCGATCCGGGCCGGTTTCGCAGCCGCCAGCCAGCATTGGACTGGTTCGCCGGCACAAGCAACTGAGCTTGCAGGCAGGCGATCCGCCACAGCGGTTTGCAGTCCGCATCTCAAGCCGCGACGGCCTGCGGACCGTGCGCTTTTTCGCCACGTCGGGCGATCCTGCGTTGGTTGAGGCCAGCGTTGATGGCGATGAGGTGGTCCTGGCCCCGCGCAGCGCCGGCACGACAGCGGTCACGCTCACCAGCGCGGAAGATCCGAATGTGGCCGTGACGCTGGCCGTCCGCGTTGGGCCCAAGTTCGCGGCATCGTCGCGCACCGCCGTGCTGGATGCAGGTACGGCATCGCCCGTCGCCAGGGAGCGCGGCGTGCCGATCGATACGCGTCTGCAATTGCGTTTCGACCGGACGCCAACCCTCGGCGATGATGGCTCGGTACGCATCGTGCGCGCCAAGGACCGTGTGACGGTCGACGTCATTCGCCCTGGCCTGGAGCTGGACGCAATCGGCGCAACGCGTGATGGCGTCAAGCGCGTCGTCCGCTACAAGGCGATTTCCGTTGACGGCATGACTGCGACCATCCGCCCCCACGACGGCACGCTTACCTATGGCACCGACTACTATGTGCTGGTGGACGGCAAGCTGTTCAAAGGCGCCTCGCTGGATGGAACGCCGTTTGGCGGCATCGGAAAGCCGGGCATCTGGACGTTCCGCACCCGCGCTCATGCGCCACAAGGCACAACGCTGCGCGTGGCCCCGGCCGGCAAGGCCGACTTCCGCACCGTGCAGGGCGCCCTGAACCACGCGATGCAGAACCTGCCCCGTGCACAGCCCGTGACCGTCCGCCTCGCCGACGGAAAATATGAGGGCTTGCTTTACCTGCGTGGCAAGGATAACGTCACCTTGCGCGGCGACAGCCGCCATGGCGTGATCGTCACCGGTGAAAACAGCGACGGTGTCAATCCCGGCAGCGGGGTCGGCCAGGCGCCGATGGCTCCTGGTGCAACTGGCGGGCGCTCGGTATTCCTGGTGGAGGACGCGGACTTGCTGCGCCTCGATACGCTAACCCTCGCCAACACGACATGGCGCAGCAAGACCATCGGCGCGCAGGCGGAAGCGCTCAACTTCAGCAGCGAGGGCCGTTTCATCGCCAAGGAGGTAGATTTCTTCAGCGAGCAGGACACCGTCCAGGTCAAGGGTTATTCCTGGTTCTACCGCAGCCTGGTGGCGGGCAATGTGGACTTCATCTGGGGCTATAACCGGGCAGCCTTGTTTGAAGAGTCCGAGATCCGCTCGGCTGGCGACAGCGCCAATCCAGCGAGCGGCGGCTATGTGGTGCAGGCCCGAACCGTGGCGGAAAGCGATCCCGGCTTCGTATTCCTGAACAGCCGCCTGACGCATGGCCCCGGGCCCGCCGGCAATGATGTGCCGCCCGGCGCGGCCTTCCTCGCTCGGCCGGGTGTTGTGACGGCATGGGACAACGTCCGCTATATCAACTGCAGCATTGGCCCGCATATCAATCCGGCGGGCTGGCATGGCACGCCGCGTGGCGGCAAAGGGTGGGAAGAGGGCGGCAGCACGGACCTGGCGGGCAAGCCGCTAGACCTGTCGCAGCGCCAGCCCGCGCGCGTCCTGGCAGCAGCAGGCATTGCGCGCTACGACAGCCGCGCCAAGGTGTTCGCCCAATACGGCAATGGAGCCGGATGGAACCCTCAGCCATGAGAGGCCCGCAACAAAATTTCTCGACGAAAATTAATAATTAGTTAAAAATGTCGGCTATCTTTGTTGTGGGGAGATTCGCTTGGAAAGCTCGAAGGGACACAAGATCGCGGCCGGCGCCGGCCTGACGCTGGCGGGGCTGTTGGCTTACCTGCTGTTGTGGCCTGTGCCAGCCGAACCGGTTTCGTGGGAGCCGCAACAGGCGCCGGGATATGTCGGCGCGCACGCACCGAATACCCGGCTGGCTGGCCTGCAAAAAATCGACATCGGCGCCGAGCACGGGCCGGAACACCTGGCGATGGGTCCCGACGGCAAACTGTACGCCGCGGTCACCAGCGGAAAAATCCTGCGCATGGCGCCCGACGGAAGCCAGCGCGAAGTATTCGCCAGCACTGGCGGCCGCGTACTGGGCTTCGACTTCGACGCCAGCGGGCGCCTGATCGCCGCCGATGCGATGAAAGGCTTGCTGGCGATCGCGCCGGACGGCAATGTCAGCGTGCTGGCCGCGCAAGTCGCGCAAGGCGACCCGATCCGCTACGCCGACGGCGTGGTGGTAGCGCCCAGCGGCATGATCTATTTTACCGATGCCTCGACCCGCTTCGCGCCCGCCGAATGGGGCGGCACGTTTGAAGCGAGCGTGCTCGATATCCTCGAGCAGTCGTCGACCGGCCGCGTATTGGCCTATGATCCATCGACGGGGACCACGCGCATCCTCGCCAGCGGCCTGTCGTTCGCCAACGGCATCGCCTTATCCGGCGATGGCCGCACCCTGTTCGTCAACGAGACAGGCCGCTACCGCATCTGGAAGATCGACGCCGCAAGCGGCAAGCGCGAAGTCCTGTTCGACAACCTGCCCGGCTATCCCGATAACCTGATGCGCGGGCGCGACGGCAAGATCTGGGTCGGCCTGGTCAAGCCGCGCAACCCGACCATCGACAATCTGGCGCAGAAGCCCTTCATGCGCAAGCTCACGCTGCGTTTGCCGCGCGCCCTGTGGCCGGTGCCCAAAGCCTACGGCCACGTGTTCGCCTTCAGCGAAGAGGGAAAGGTGCTGGCTGACCTGCAGGATCCTTCCGGCGCCTACCCGGAAACCACGGCAGTTCTCGAAACCCCGGACCGTCTCTACATCCAGAGCCTGCACGCGGCCTATATCGGCTGGATGCCGCGCCCCTGAGCGGGCGGCGCGTTGTCAGCGGACGCGGGCGCCGGGGCTGGCGTGGGAACGACGATGGTGGTGGTGTCCACGGCGCCGCTCACGCGCTGCTGGACAACCTGCATCGCGACTGCCTTGCGCGGCGGTTCGGGGCGGGGTGGTTTGGGGAACATGGCATCTCCTGTATGGGAATTGCGGCACATATTGGGCGACTTGGCAAGATTGTAAGCGTTAATGTTGGCAATTTACACAAGGTGAATCGTGCGGGTTGGTAGTTGTGCCTATAATTCCTTACGACAACCTGCCCCCTAGCCATGTACCGGAAACCGACTTCCTTGTTGTTGCTGGCCGTGCTGTCCATTGCGCCTGGTGCGCGCGCCGAAGGTATGGCAGATGGCGATCTCGCCGACCTCACGCTCGAACAACTGAACGAGATTGTCGTTACCTCGGTATCGCGCCAGGAGGAAAAGCTCGGCAATGCGGCTGCTTCGCTGTTCGTGATCAGCGCCACCGATATCCGGCGCAGCGGCGCGCGCAGCCTGCCGGAAGCGCTGCGCCTGGCGCCGAACCTGCAAGTAGCGCGTGTCGACGCCCGCAACTACGCGGTCAGCGCGCGCGGCTTCAATAGCCCCTTCGCCAACAAACTGCTGGTGCTGATCGACGGGCGCAGTGTCTACTCGCCATTCTTCTCCGCCGTGTTCTGGGATGCGCAGTCGGTGGTAATGGAGGATATCGAACGCATTGAGGTGATCAGCGGTCCCGGCTCCACCATCTGGGGCGTGAACGCAGTCAACGGCGTGATCAACATCATCACGCGCAATGCGAAAGACAGCCAGGGTACGCTGCTGTCGGTTGCCGCGTCCAGCGGCGAGGGCGACGCCAGCCTGCGATTCGGCGGACGCCTGTCGGGCAACGGCTACTACCGCGCCTACGCACAGTACATGGCCGCGGAAGATACCGACAACGCGGCCGGCGTCAACACCTTCACCGGCATGCAGCGGCGCCAGGCCGGCTTCCGCGCCGACTGGACGCTCCAGAAGGGTAGTATTGCGCTGTCGGGCGACGCCTACCAGGCCAACCTGGGCCAGCTCGGCACGCGCGATATCCGCCTGTCCGGCGCCAACCTGATCGGGCGCTATATGCGGCAGCTGGACGAGGGCAGCGCCATGCGCGTGCAACTGGTACTGGACCACACGGAGCGCAACCAGCCCGGCGCGTATGTCGACCGGCTCGACACAGTGGAGCTGGAGGGCCAGCACGACGTGCAGCTCGGCAGCCACAAGCTGTCGTGGGGCGGCGGCTACCGCCATTCGCGCGATGACAATACGCCCGGCAACTTCGGCTTCTGGCCCTACGAGCGCAATATGCATTGGGGTAGCCTGTTCGCCCAGGACGAAGTGGCGCTGACCCCGAACCTGCGCGCCACCGGCGGCGTGAAGGTGGAACACAACACTTACACCGGCTCCGAGTGGCTGCCGACCTTGCGGCTGGCGTGGAGCCCGGACACAGCGCATAGCGTCTGGAGCGCACTGTCGCGCACTGTGCGCGCCCCGGCCCGCAGCGACCGCGATTTCGTGGTGCCGCCCAAGCCGGTCATGATCGGCGGGGTGCCGCGTTTCATCATCGGCACCAGCCCGGAATTCGAGTCCGAGGTGGCAAATGTGCTGGAGCTGGGCTACCGCGCGCAGCCGGCGCAGAACTGGTCGTATTCGGTCACGGCCTGGTACGCCGATTACGACAGGCTGCGCACCCTGGAGCCCAACACCACGGCCGGGCCTTACCGCGGCATCCTGGAATTCCGCAACCTGGCCGAGGGCCGCACGCGCGGCCTTGAGTTCTGGGCGCGCTGGCAGCCCTTGCTGCGCTGGCGCCTGAACGCAGGACTGGTGGTGCAGGACGTCGACACCAGCCTCAAGCCCGGCAGCAAGGATGCCACCGTCGCCGGCCTGGTAATCAACGACCCGCACAGCTACTGGCAGTTGCGATCTTCCCACGAAGTTGGCGAACGCGTGCAGTTCGACTGGACACTGCGTTACAACGGCAGCATGCCCAAGCCGCACGTTCCGTCGTATCATGAACTGGATACAAACCTGGTGTGGAAAGCCAGTCCGCATATAGACGTCACGCTCGCTGGACAGAACCTGCTGCATGCACGGCATGGCGAGTGGGGCGGCTACCCCGGCCGCAATGTGTTCGAGCGACGCGCGGTCCTGAAACTGACGATGCGATACTAACGAGATGGTGAGCGCAAGCCCTGGATTAATTGGCGTTCCGCCCCTGGTGGTAGGCGGATGGAGGCCCCGCTTCCTGGCGCTGGCGATGATGTTGTTCGCCTTGAGCTGCCTGGCGGTGGGGGCGCAGCAGGGCGGCAGCACGCCGCTGCTTGAGCGCAGCGTCAAAGCTGCTTTCCTGTACAAATTCCTCGGTTACATGGAGTTTCCGTCGGATCCCGGCCCGACCCTGGTGGTGGGCGTGCTGGGGGCGGATGACGTGGCGGCGGAGCTGGCGCAGATCACCAGCGGCCGCAACGTCGGCAACCGCAGCATCAGCGTACGCAAGCTGGGCGAGGGCGATGCGCTGAGCGGCCTGAACCTGCTGTTCGTCGGCGGCGAGTCCCGCTTGCCGGAAGCGGCGCAGCGCGCGGCGGAAAAGAACGGTACCGTCATCGTCACCGAGAACGATGACGGCTTGCAAAACGGCAGTGTCATCAACTTCCGCCTGGTCGACGAGCGCGTCCGTTTCGAAGTGTCGCTGCCGGCGGCCGAACGCTGCAATGTGCGCCTCAGTTCGCGCCTGCTGTCGGTTGCCTACCATGTGCAGAAAGGTGCGCAGTGATGTCAAACGGGGCGTCAGGATCGGTTCGCATCAAACTGATCCTGACGGCGCTGGCCACCACCATGATTGCGCTGGTAGTGACCGCGGTGGCCATGCTGCTGTACGACCTGCAAAGCTTCCAGCAGGGCTGGGTGGACGATTTGACTACCCAGGCCGAACTGGTGGCGACCGCCTCGGCGCCGGCGCTCTCCTTCAATGATCCGCGCGCGGCGCAGCAGAACCTGGCGCTGCTGCGCGTGCGGCCGCAGATCGAAGCCGGCGCCATCTACTCCGCCAACGGCGCGCTGTTCGCCTCCTACGTGCACAAGCCCTCCGAATTACCGGCCCTGCCGCAGAGGCCCGGCCAGCCCGGCTATGCGATCGAAGGCGGGCGCATGGTGGTGTACCACCCGATCGTTGAAGAAGGCGAGCGGATCGGCACCGTTTATCTGAGCGCTTCCTACCGCCTGCTCGACCGCGTGCAAAGCTATGCCCTGATCCTGCTGGGCGTCATGCTCGGCAGCCTGGCGGTGGCCGCACTGGTCGCGCACCGGCTGCAGCAGGCCATCACGCGCCCGTTGCTGGCGGTGACCGACGTGGCGCGCGCGGTGATGCTGCGGCGCGACTATTCGCTGCGCGTGGGCGAGCGCGCCAGCGGCGAGATCGGCACCCTGATCGATGCCTTCAACGATATGCTGGCCGAGATCGGGCGGCGCGCGAATGCGCTGCAGGACGCCAACCGCACGCTGGAACATGAGATGACCGTGCGCCAGGGCGCCGAGCGCGCACTGCTGCTGGCCGACCGCCGCAAGGATGAATTCCTGGCCACCCTGGCGCACGAACTGCGCAACCCGCTGGCGCCGATCCGCACCGGCCTTGACATCATGCGCATCAATGCCAGCGACCCGGTGGCCTGCGATCGCGCCCGCTCCATCATGGAGCGCCAGCTGAAACAGATGGTGCGGCTGGTGGACGACCTGCTGGACGTCTCGCGCATCAATACCGGCAAGCTGACCATCCGCCGCGAGCAGCTGATGCTGCAGGACGTGGTGAACGACGCGCTGGAACTGGCGCGGCCTTTCATCGCCACGCAGGGGCATACGCTGCACGTGCAGGTGCCGGACCAGGCGGTCTACCTGGCGGGCGATGCGACGCGGCTGGCGCAGGTGATTTCCAACCTGCTGCACAACGCCGCCAAGTACACCGCGCGCGGCGGCAGCATCGCGCTCGAGGCCGAGGTGCATGCAGGGCAAGTCGAACTGCGCGTGCGCGACAACGGCATCGGCATTTCGCCGGCCATGCTGCAAGATATTTTCGAGATGTTCATCCAGGCCGATTCTTCGCTCGAGCGCAGCACGGCCGGCC
>JBCNOX010000252.1:0-7243 GCA_039593645.1 Pseudoduganella sp. | reverse complement strand
TGTGGCGCAGCGCAGCGGCCATGCGCTGCGGATGGAAGCGGAAGATTTCATCGCCGAGTTTGCGGAAATGGAATCGCTGCAGCGCCTGCTGCACCGCTATACCGACAGCCTGCTGGCACAAGCGATCCAGATAGCCGTCTGCAGCCGCTTCCATGTCCTGGAGGCGCGCCTGGCGCGCTCGCTGCTGGTGACGCGCGACCGGCTGCAGTCGGACCGCTTCCACATGACCCACGAATTCCTGGCCCATGCGCTGGGCGTGCGCCGCGTCGGCGTGACCAAGGCAGCCAGTGCCTTGCAGGGGCAAGGCTTGATCAGCTACAGCCGGGGCAATATCGAAATACTGGACCCGGCTGGTTTGGAAGCGGTGTCCTGCCATTGCTACCAGCAGGTGCGCATGCCGTCTTAGCGGCGTGGTTTGTCGACCTGGTTACCGATTACGCCGCCGACCACGGCGCCGCCCACCGTACCGGTGGTGGAGCCGCCCGTCAGCACGGAACCGGCGACCGCGCCGACACCGGCGCCAATGGCCGTGTTCTTATCCTGTTGCGACATCGAGGAGCAGGCGCCCAGGCCCAGCATGGCGGTAGCGATGGCGAGGCGGGCTGCGATCTGTTTGGTCTTCATGATATTTCCTCCGTAACTTGGAATACTGCTTCCAGCTTACGGAGGAGGCGCAATGTGATCTGTTCGCTATTTCACGATGTAACGGTTTGTTACCTTTGCGTCTTGCCGGGCGGCGGCGCCTTGGGTTTTTCGCGTGCCGCCGCCAGCAGGGCGGCGCACTGGTTGTCGCCTTCGCCGCCAGCGCTGATCAGCGGCGCCAGCGCGGCTACTGGCGCGGCAATGGCGCCGAGCGCCAGTGCGCCGCCGGCGCGCATCGCGATCACGCCCTTGTCGATGTCGACGTCGGGCTGCTTGAGCGAGCCGCGCACATAGATCGGCGCGCGCAGCGAGATGATGCGCAGGCCCTTGGTTTCCGGTTTCATAGTCAGGTCGATTTTCTCGCTGGCCAGGTTGACCGAGCCATTGATGCGTACGGTCGCGTCGTCCGTGTCGGCAATGAAATAGCGCGTCTGCGCCAGCCCATCGCGCACGCCGAAATCGCCGGCCAGGCAATTCAGGTGCACCGGCTTGTCGCCAAACAGCTTGGTCAGCACGATATTGCCGATGTTCAAGCCCATCTGCTCCAGCAGCAGCTTACTGACGGTGCCATCGTTGACCAGGGTTTTCAGTTCGCCATTGGAGTGCGCCAGCAGGGTGGCGACCGAATTGCCCTTCGCGGTCAGCTTGGCGTCGGCGTTGATTTCGCCGATGGTGGCTTGCTTGAATTCGGGCAGCTTGGGCAACAGTTGCTTGAGCTTGATGTGGCGGGCGGTGGCGTCAAGCGTGGCGGCCACCGCGGTGCCGCTGCTGCCGTCCAGCGTGGCTTTCGAGGCGACCCGGCCGCCGGCAAAATCGAAGTTGAGCGGCGTCAGGCGCAGCACGCCGTCCTTCAGGTGGAATTCCGTTTCCAGCTTGCTGAGCGGCAGTTCCTTGGTGCGGACGATGCGCTCGGCGCGGAAGCCGACGTCGGCATCGATCGCCGTCCAGCGTTCGGTCTTGAAGGTTTCCACCGGCAGCAGCTTGCCGCTGGGCTGCACCGCCGCCACGCCGCGCTGTTCCTTCTTGGCGTTGGAGTCGGCACCGATCAGCGGACCCAGGTCGGCAAATTGCAGCAGGCGCGAATGCACCGAACCGGTCAGCAGGCCGCGCGGCTGGCGCTGCTGGTAGGACAGGGTGCCGGCGATATCGCTGTCGCCGACGCGGCCGGTGAACTTGTCATAAGTCCACTGGCTGGCGCCTTCGGCCAGGTGCCCGCTCAGGCGGCCGGCGGTGGTGAAGGGCGGGGTTTCCGGCAGCAGCAGCCCGGTCAGCGCATACAGGCGCGCAGCCGAAGCGCCGGAGACCTTGAGCTGCAAGTCGATGGCCGCGAGCTGGGCCGGATTGGTCAGGGTGCCTTCCGCCGCCACGCTGACCAGGCCGATCTTGGCATCGGCCTTGATCGGGAAGGGCAGGCTGGTGTCGCGCAAGGCCAGCACCGCGCCGGTCTTGCCCTTGCCGCTGATGTCCTGCTGGTTCCACTTGCCGGCCAGCGTCCATTGCACGCCGTAGCGCGCGTCGTTGTCGAGCGTATCGACATGGGCGGCGGCGGCGATTTTCTGTTGTGCATCGTCAAGCTTGATGGTGCCGCGCGTGAACACCACCCGGTCCAGTTCCATGCGCCATTGCGACGGCGGCCGCTTCGGCAAGGTCCAGTTGTTCCTGCCATCGGCCTGGCGCAGCAGGTCGAGTTGCGGCTGGTCGAAGCGCAGTTCGGGGATGGCGATCTTGCGGCCCAGCAGGGCAAACGGGCTCAGCGAAAATGCCACCCGCTGCGCTGCCGCGGTGTCGCCTGCCGGCAGGCCGGCAGGATTACCGACGTGCACATCCTGCGCCACCAGGTGGGGCCAGGGAATATGGTCACGCCAACTGCGCGCCTGTGGCGGCAGCGGCGGCTTTTGCCAGGTCAGCGACAGCGGCCCGCGCAGTTCCACCGGCCGTTGCAGCGCTTCGCTGGCACGCGCGCCCAGCCAGGGGCGGGCGCGGTTCCAGTCATAGTTCAACAGGATCACCAGGGCCACCGCCGGAATGGCCAATAGCAAGCCCAGTACAGCCAGGCTTATCTTTGCGCGGCGAGAAATTGTATGTGCCATAGCGACAGGCTACACCCGGCAGCCGGACTGCAATGTGCGGCACCGTACTGAACCCAGCCGGGACAGCTTATATAACTGCGATACCCCAATCGCTTTGAGGAGAACAACAATGGATACGCTGAATCGCCTTCCGCTGTTGACTACCGCCTGCGCAGCGTGCGTGATTGCGTTGGCTGGTTGCAGCAGCATGAAGACCCCGGCCACGGCCGAAGTAGCATCGTCGCGCACGGCAGTTGAGGCCGCTGCTTCGACTGGCGCACCGGAACTGGCTCCGGCCGAGATGGCGGCAGCGCGTGACAAGATGCTGCGCGCCAACCAGGCGCTGGCAGCCAAGGATTACCGCACCGCCCAGGACCTGGCACAGCAGGCACAGGCAGACGCCAAGCTGGCGCAAAGCAAAGCCAGCAGCGCCAAGGCTACCGAAGCCGCCAACAAGCTGCAAGAAGACATCCGTGTGCTGCGCGAAGAACTGGACCGCGCCAACAGCACCATGACTCGCTGAGAAAGGAGCCATCATGTTCAAGCCACTCCTGAAACCCCTTGCCCTGGCTGCCGCCCTGGCCCTGGCGGCCTGCAGCACCACTCCGACCACTACCGGTGAACTGGAAACGGCGCGCGCCAATTATGCGCAGGCCCAAGGCAACCCGATGGTCGCCAAGTACGCCAGCGCCGAACTGGCCGCCGCCACCCGTGCGCTGGACCAGGCCAACACCGCCGCGGCGCGCAACGAAAGCCTGCAGACGATCGACAAGCTGGCCTATATCGCCAAGCAGAAGGTCGCCAGCGCCGAGGAAATTGCGCGCGCCAAATCGGCCGAAGACCAGTTGAAGGACGCTGCCTCGCAGCGTGACCAGGTACGCCTGGAAGCCCGCACTGCCGAAGCCGAGGCGGCCAAGCGCCGTGCCGACCAGGCCCGCATGGAGGCCGAGAACGCGCAGAACCAGGCCGCCAGCGCCGAAGCGGCCAAGAGCGATGCGCAGGCGCGCGCTGCCGCCCTGGCCGCGCAACTGGCCGACCTGCAGGCCAAGCAGACCGAACGCGGCATCGTGATCACCTTTGGCGACGTGCTGTTCAACGTCGACCAGGCGGTGCTGACCGCGCAAGGCATGGCGACTGCCCAGCGCCTGGCCGACGTACTGCGCGACAATCCTGAACGCAGCGTGCTGATCGAAGGCTTCACCGACAGCACCGGCAGCGATGCCTACAACCTGCAGCTGTCGCAGCGCCGTGCCGAAGCCGTGCGCAGCGCCCTGAGCCAGATGGGCATCGACCGCTCGCGCATTGAAACGCGCGGCTATGGTGAAGCGTATCCAGTGGCCAGCAATGCCACGGCTGGCGAGCGCCAGTTGAACCGGCGGGTGGAAATCGTGCTGTCCGAAGCGGGCCGCCCGGTGACCCAGCGCCGCTAACGAGGAGTTTCCATGATCGATAAAAATGCGATCCGCGCGGCTGCCCGCAATATGGCCGACGGTCCGGTGACCGAAGGCTACAAGGGCAACCGCGCGCAGGTGCTGCAATTGCTGAATGAAGCGCTGGCCACCGAGCTGGTCTGTATTGCACGCTACAAGCGCCACTATTACACGGTGACCGGGCTGGCCCACGCCACCATCAAGGCCGAGTTCCTGCAGCATGCGACGGAAGAGCAGCAGCATGCCGACTGGCTGGCCGAGCGCATCATCCAGCTCAATGGCGAACCCGATTTCAATCCAGCAACGTTGCTCGACAGGAGCCATGCCGAGTATGATGACTCAAGGGAGGTGCAAGCGATGGTGCGGGCCAACCTGGTGGCAGAACGGGTGGCCATCGAGAGCTATCGCCAGATGATTGAACTGATTGGTGACAGCGACCCGACGACCAAGCAACTCTTGACGCAAATCATGGCGGCTGAGGAAGAACACGCCGACGATATGCGAGACCTATTGGCGTAAATCACTTACGAAAGAGGAGTCCTATCATGCTGGAACAGAACATCAGTACCGTCAACAACGATGTCAAAACGCTGGTCAAGGATGCGCAAGCCCTGTTTACTGCCGCCACGGCGCTGACCGGTGAAAAAGCGGACGAGCTGCGCGGCCGCGGCATGAAGGCGCTGGACAGCGCCCTGGCCAAGGCCCATGAAGCCCAGGCCAGCGCCATTGCCGGTGCCAAGCAGGCAGCCGCTTCGACCGATGCCTACGTCAAGGAAAATCCATGGCGTTCGATTGCCGTGGCAGCCGGCGTGGGCCTGCTGGTCGGCGTTATCCTCGGCCGCAAATAAGCGATGTCCACCGAGAACCAGGTATCACCACCACCGCCCGGCCTGATCGCCTCGATGGCCGGGCTTGCCAAAAACTGCCTGCACCTTTTACTGTCGCGCCTGGAATTGGCGGCCCTCGAGCTGACCGAGGTGCGCGACACCGTGCTGCAATTGTCCATCGTGTTTGCCGTGGCCCTGCTGGCTGCCTGGTTCGCTATCGCGTTCGGCACGGCGACCCTGATCTATCTGTGCTGGGAAGCGATGGGCTGGAAAATTCTGCTGGTGCTGGCGATCGCCTTTGCGGTACTGGCGGTCGGCCTGGTGCTGTGGGGACGCAGCCTGGTGCGGCAAGGCAAACTCGGTTTGTCGGCGACGATGGCGGAACTCAAGTCCGACCGCGACATGCTGCTTTGAAAGGGAGACCATGGCGTCCAGACAGGAATTACAGGCGCTTGCCGTAGCCAAGGAAAGGCTGGTGCGGGAAGGGGAGATGTATCGCCTCAGCACGCTGCGCTCCAAGCATGAAGTGCTGCACGCCCTGCAGCCGCAAGCTTTGCTGCATGGCGCCGTCGACCAGGCCATCGGTACGCTGCAGTCGCGCCTGGGCGCCTTCATCGGCCAGGGTGGCGGTTTGTCCGGCATCAGCTTCAAGACCGTGCTGCCGTATGCCGTCACACTGGGTTCGTGGATCGCCCGCAAGCGCCTGTGGAAACCGGCCGCGGCGGCCGGCGTGCTGGCGGCAGTCGGCGCCTGGTGGCTGATGCGCCGCAAGCCCGAGGTTTAAGCCGCCTTGCGCAGGCGCGACATGTATTGCGTCGTGATGCCGAGGTAAGAGGCCAGCGCGCGCTGGGTAATGCGTTGTTCGAGGCCGGGAAACTGGCTGCGGAACGCTTCCAGCCGCGCTTCCGCCGTGACGTGGCTGCGGATCTGCAGGTTGGCCGCGTAACGGCGGATGCTGCATTCGATAATCTTCAGGTAGTACTCGTGCACGAAGGCATGCTCGTCCTTATGGCGCTGCATGGCCGTCCAGTCGATGCGCCAGGCTTGCACCGCCGTTTCCGCCACGAAGAATTCCTGCGCGGGCGCGCCCTGCAGGCCGCCCATCATGTCGCTGTGCGAGCCAGTGTTTTCGCCTTCGGTGATGAAGCCCAGGGTGAGGTCTTCGCCCGCCACCGAAATATGGCCGCGCCGCGCCACGCCGCTGGCAATCCAGTAGTAGTGGGTGGCGCGCGCGCCGGCCTCCTGCAGCATGGTGCCCTTGCGCACCTGGACCGGCGTCACGTGCGGGGCGCTCAGTGCGGTGTAGCGGTCGTATAGCTCAACGCCAATGCCCAGCCGTTGGACGGTTGCGGCCCGGTGTTGCTCTCTTTGTAATTGGTATGCATGTGGCATGCACGCATCATACCTGACCTGGTCACAGGTCAGGCTGACTTTTTATGATGCGGCTGGCGGCTTGTCTATTTGCCACTTGTCTCATAGGTACGCGACATGTCGCGCGTGGCCAGGTGGATCTGGCGCGCATTGGCCAGGTCCGCCTGGGCGGTGCGGCGCGCTTCCTTCGCGCAGTCGCTGTTGGCGCCGGCCCCTTGCTGCTTGCAGGCTTCCAGGGCTTCACGCAGGGCTGCGTTGATTTCCTTGCGCAGCGTGGCGAGCTGGGCCGCTTCCGTGCGGTCCGGCACGCTCCAGCGCGGCGGGTCGCCGCGCTTGAGCTCTTGTTGTTGCTGCTTCGCAACTTCAGGCGGTGTAACCTGGGCGCCGGCCAGCCCGCACAGGGCCAGCGCGGCAATTCCGATCAGCTTCTTCATAATGGGCTCCTTGGCTACAGCCTGCCTGTCAGCAGCAGGATCAGCAGGACGACAACGATCAGGCCGGCAATGCCGCTCGGGGCATAGCCCCAGTTGCGGCTATGCGGCCAGGTCGGCAGGGCGCCAATGACAAGCAGTACCAGCACGATCAGCAAGATGGTGGCCATGGCAACCTCCCGTTAGTAACGGTACACCCGGCCATCGACCACGCGCACGCGCGTGCCGACCCGCAGGTCGTAGGCGCTGTCCTGGTTGACGGTACGGTAGTCGCCGTTATCCAGGCGCACGCTGATCTGGTACACATCGCGCGGCATGTTGCGGCTCTCTTCGACGCGGTTGCCGATCACGGCGCCGCCAATCGCACCGGCGGCGGTGGCCGCGGTACGGCCGGAACCGGAGCCGACCTGGCTGCCGGCCAGGGCGCCCAGCAAGCCGCCGGCCACTGCGCCGGCGCCGCTGGTGGCGGGGTC
>JBCNOX010000251.1:0-7251 GCA_039593645.1 Pseudoduganella sp. | reverse complement strand
GTAAATTCGCCATGCGTTGCACGGCTGGCAGCAGCTTGGCCAGCGTGGCGTTGCCCTGCAGGAAATTGGTGGCTTCCAGCGGGGCGTGCTTGCGATTGGTGAATGAGAAACCCATCCCGGCATTTTACCGTGGCGGCCTCAGCCGGTGAATTTTTCATCGCTAGCCTATTGTTATATAGGGCAAGATCCCAACCTTGCTACGAACGCATGATAAAATCACGCACTTTTGCCATTGGCGGACCCGAGGAAGAATTTAAGAAATGTCCTTACTGACCCAGATTTTCGGCAGCCGCAACCAGCGTCTGCTTAAGCAATACCAAAAAACGGTAAAGGCGATCAACGCCCTGGAGCCGGAGTTTGAAAAGCTGTCGGATGCCGAGCTGCAAGCGAAAACGCCGGCTTTCAAGGAACGCGTTGCCAATGGCGAATCGCTGGACGACCTGCTGCCGGAAGCCTTCGCCGTCTGTCGCGAAGCGTCCAAGCGCGTGTTCAAAATGCGCCACTTCGACGTCCAGCTGATCGGTGGCATGGTATTGCACTATGGCAAGATTGCTGAAATGGGCACCGGCGAAGGCAAGACTCTGACCGCGACCCTGCCGGCCTACCTCAATGCACTGTCCGGCAAGGGCGTGCACATCGTGACCGTCAACGATTACCTGGCACAGCGCGACGCTGAAACCATGGGTAAGCTGTACCGCTGGCTGGGTCTGTCCTGCGGCGTGAACCTGTCGCAAATGCCGCACGACGACAAGCAAGCGGCTTACGCGTCCGACATCACCTACGGCACCAATAACGAATTCGGTTTCGACTACCTGCGCGACAACATGGTATTTGAAGCCAGCGAGCGCGTGCAGCGCAGCCTGAATTTCGGCATCGTCGACGAAGTGGACTCGATCCTGATCGACGAAGCGCGTACTCCGCTGATCATTTCCGGCCAGGCCGAAAACCATACCGACCTGTACCACAAGATCAACCTGGTACCGCCGCAGCTGACCCTGCAAATCGGCGAAGAAACCGCAGACGGCAAGGGCAAGGTCGAAGTCCCTGGCGACTACACCAAGGATGAAAAAGCGCACCAGGTGCTGCTGACCGAAGCCGGCCACGAAAAGGCCGAGCGCATCCTGACCCAGATGGGCCTGCTGCCGGAAGGCGCCTCCCTGTACGACTCCGCGAACATCACCCTGGTGCATCACCTGTACGCCGCCCTGCGCGCGCACGTGCTGTACTTCAAGGACCAGCACTACGTGGTGCAGAACAATGAAGTGGTGATCGTCGACGAATTCACCGGCCGCCTGATGACTGGCCGCCGTTGGTCCGACGGCCTGCACCAGGCAGTCGAAGCCAAGGAAGGCGTCAAGATCCAGAACGAGAACCAGACCCTGGCCTCGATCACCTTCCAGAACTACTTCCGCATGTACGGCAAGCTGGCCGGCATGACCGGTACCGCCGACACCGAAGCGTACGAATTCCAGGAAATCTACGGGCTGGAAACCGTGGTGATCCCGCCGAACCGTCCTTCCCAGCGCAAGGACCGCCAGGACCAGGTGTACAAGTCCAACGCCGAAAAGTACAACGCGATGATGCTCGACATCCGCGACTGCTATGAGCGCGGCCAGCCGGTGCTGGTGGGTACCACCTCGATTGAAAACTCCGAACTGCTGTCCGGCATCCTGACCAAGGCCAAGCTGCCGCACAACGTGCTGAACGCTAAACAGCACGCTCGCGAAGCGGAAATCATCGCCCAGGCAGGTATTCCGAAAGCGATCACCATCGCCACCAATATGGCAGGCCGTGGTACTGACATCGTTTTGGGCGGCAATATCGAGAAGCAGATCCAGATCATCGAAGCCAATCCGGACCTGAGCGACGAAGAAAAAGCAGCCAAGGCGCAGCACCTGCGTTCCGGCTGGCAGTCGCTGCACAACCAGGTGGTTGCGGCTGGTGGCCTGCATATCGTGGGTACCGAGCGTCACGAATCCCGCCGCGTCGACAACCAGCTGCGTGGTCGTTCCGGCCGCCAGGGCGACCCGGGCTCCTCGCGCTTCTACCTGTCGCTGGACGATCCGCTCCTGCGCATCTTCGCCGGCGACCGCGTGCGCGCGATCATGGACCGCCTGAAGATGCCGGAAGGCGAACCGATCGAAGCGGGCATCGTGTCCCGTTCCATCGAATCCGCGCAGCGCAAGGTTGAAGCCCGCAACTTCGACATCCGTAAGCAGTTGCTGGAATACGACGACGTCGCCAACGACCAGCGTAAGGTGATCTACTCGCAGCGTAACGAGCTGCTGGAAGCGACCGACATTTCCGAAACCATCATGAACCTGCGTCACGGCGTGTTCACCGACGTGGTGCGCACCTACGTGCCGGAAGAATCGGTGGAAGAGCAGTGGGATATCCCGGCCCTGCAGAAGACCCTGGCGCAAGAGTGGATGCTCGACGTCCCGCTGGTCGAAATGATGGAGAAGGAAAGCAGCATCACCGACGAAGACATCGTCGAACGTGTGATCGCCGCAGCCGATGCCGCATACCAGGCCAAGGTCGATATCGTGTCGAAGGAAGCCTTCGGCGGCTTCGAGCGCAACGTCATGCTGCAGTCGGTGGATACCCACTGGCGCGAGCACTTGGCAGCGCTGGACCACCTGCGCCAGGGCATCCACCTGCGCGGCTATGCGCAGAAGAATCCTAAGCAGGAATACAAGCGCGAAGCATTCGAGCTGTTCGGCCAGATGCTGGACATGATCAAGAATGACGTGATCCGCATGGTGATGATGGTACGCATCCAGTCGCGCGAAGAAGTCGAGGCGGCGGAAGCGGCCATGAACCAGTCGCACCTCGAGAACGTCCACTACCAGCACGCCGACTTCAACCCGAACGCAGCGCCGGAAGAACTGCTGGCCCCAACCGCCATGCCGGCCGGGGACCTGGAAGCGGCGATGAGCCAAGGCTTCAAGGTTGGCCGCAACGACCCATGCCCATGCGGCAGCGGCAAGAAGTTCAAGGCTTGCCACGGCAAGCTGGCATAAGCCTTAAGGTCCCAATAAAAACGGCCCGGCCGCGCAAGCGCCCGGGCCGTTTTGTTTTGGTGACGCCAATCTGCCACTACGTCACTTGACGTATGGGCCAGCGCAGCCAGCCTCTTTACTCTGACACAAGCGGCAACATTTCAAACTTGTGGAAAGAGGACTGGCATGCAAAAGAAGATCAAGCTCTCGGTATTACTCAGCGCAGCACTGGCGTCGCTGGCGCACGCGGGCGCCACCATTCCGATCGGCGAAGACAAGTCCGTCAGCGTAGGCTTTGGTGCGCGTGGCAGTTTTACCAGTGCCAAAGACGGTGCGCCGGATGGCAGTTCGCGCTCGAACGATTTCAACCTCGATAGCGCGCGCCTGTTCTTTGGCGCTTCGCTGAACAAGACCATCAAGGGCATGCTGAACACCGAATGGGATGGCGACCAGATCCGGGTGCTGGATGCTGCCGCGCAGTTCGCATTCTCACCGGAGCTGAATGTCTGGGCCGGGCGCCTGCTGTCGCCGAGCGACCGCGCGAACATGGCCGGTCCCTATTATTCGCTTGGCGGAGGCTACTGGGCCGGCGTGGCTTCGCGCTATGGCTACAACGGCGGCATTTTCCGTGGCCGCGATGACGGCGTGGTGGTATGGGGTAATGCGGCCGATGGCAAGCTGGGATATTCCTTCGGCGCGTTCGAGGGCCATACCTTCGGCATCGGCAGCCTGACTCAGAACCAGGCCAAGGCAGCGGGCATCAAGGCCGACGACAGCCTGATGTATGCCGGCCGCGTCCAATACGACTTCTGGGACGCGGAGCCGGGCTACTACGGCACCGGCAACTACCTGGGCAGCAAGGATATCCTGGCCATCGGCCTGGCTGGACGCTATCAGAAGGACGGTGTGCTGACCGTCGCTAAGAGTGGCGATTACAAGGCCTGGAACCTGGACTTCCTGCTGGAGAAGCGCATTGGCGCTGGCGCGGTGTCGGTGGAAGCGGCCTACTACGACTACCGTAACGACGATGTCATCCTGGCGGAGCAGGGCAAGGCCTGGTCGACCGGGCTGGCTTACGTGTTCAACCTGGCGCCTGGCCAGGGCAAGCTGCAGCCCTTCGTCCAATACCAGAAGTTCAAGCCCGATAACAACATCGACGTCAAGCAGTCGGACATCGGCCTCAATTACATCATCGATGGCTACAACGCGCAGTTGAGCGCCAAGTATTCGAAGACCGAAACCGTCGCCGCCGCCGACCAGTCGAAGTTCGTGGTCGCGCTGCAAGTCCAATACTAAGCACCATCCTTCCACCATCAGAAGAGGGTAACCATTATGCAAACTCGCCGTCATTTCATCGCTTCCCTGACCCGCATCGCAGCAGCCGTAGCCATGTTGGGTGGCAGCTTCGCGGCCTACGCGGCCGACACCATCAAGGTCGGCATCCTGCACTCGCTGTCCGGCACCATGGCGATTTCCGAGACGTCGCTGAAAGACGTGGCCTTGATGACCATCGACGAGATCAATGCGAAGGGTGGTGTTCTGGGCAAGAAGCTGGAGCCGGTGATAGTCGATCCGGCGTCGAACTGGCCGCTGTTTGCCGAGAAGGCACGCCAGCTGGTCGCAAAGGACAAAGTGGCAGCAGTGTTCGGCTGCTGGACGTCGGTGTCGCGTAAGTCAGTGCTGCCGGTCTTCAAGGAATTGAATGGCCTGCTGTTCTACCCAGTCCAGTATGAAGGGGAAGAACTCGAGAAGAATGTGTTCTACACCGGTGCGGCGCCGAACCAGCAGGCGATTCCCGCCGTCGAATACCTGATGAGCAAGGAGGGCGGCGGCGCCAAGCGCTTCGTACTGCTCGGCACGGACTATGTGTACCCGCGCACCACCAATAAGATCCTGCGCGCATACTTGAAGAGCAAAGGCGTCAAGGACAGCGATATCGAGGAAACCTACACGCCGTTCGGCCATTCGGATTACCAGACCATCGTCGCCAACATCAAAAAGTTCTCGGCAGGCGGCAAGACCGCAGTGATTTCAACGATCAACGGCGACTCCAACGTCCCGTTCTACAAGGAACTTGGCAATGCGGGCCTGAAGTCGACGCAGGTGCCGGTCGTGGCCTTCTCGGTGGGTGAGGAGGAGCTACGTGGCGTGGATGCCAAGCCGCTGGTTGGCCACCTGGCGGCCTGGAACTACTTCGAGTCGGTCAAGAATCCGGTGAACGATGCCTTCATCAAGAAATGGAAGGCCTATGCTGTGGCGAAGAAACTGCCGAATGCCGCCAACGCAGTCACCAACGACCCGATGGAAGCAACCTATGTCGGCATCAATATGTGGGCGCAGGCGGTCGAGAAGGCGAAATCCACTGACACCGACAAGGTGATTGCGGCGATGGGCGGCCAGTCCTTCAGCGCGCCTTCCGGCTTCACCCTGACCATGGACCCGAGCAACCACCACCTGCACAAGCCGGTGATGATCGGCGAAATCAAGGCTGATGGCCAGTTCAGCGTCGTATGGAAGACCAAGGAACCGATCCGCGCACAGCCTTGGAGCCCGTTCATCCCTGGTAACGAAGGCAAGCAAAAGCTGTAAGCCGGCATACCGGTGGCGGCCTCGCGCCGCCGGCCGGCGTTCATTAATGGAGACTTCCCATGATGTATTCCGCTGTGCGTCGGCTGCTGGCCGGCATCGCGTTATGCCTGATGGCTGGCGCCGGGCAGGCGGCCATTGCGCCGACCCTGCTGCAGCCGCTCGCCGGCGACGATCCGGACGCGCGGGTAACGGCAGTCGCTGCCATCGGCGCGCTCGGCACGCCTGAAGCGGCGGCAGTGCTGCGCGCATTGAGGGATGATGCGCTGTACCTCATGCCCGACGGGAAAGTCGCGAGCGTCGCACCACCGTCGCCCGCGCCCGAAGGCGCGGTCGCCATCGTGGTCAATAACCGCCTGCGTGCCGCCATCGAGGCGGCCCTGTCGGGCATGGACTTGTTGGCGCCCGATCCGGCGCAGCGCCTGGCGGCCGCACATGCCTTGCTGGGCCAGGAACTGGGCACCGCCCAGGTAGCGCTGGTGCAGCGTGCCTTGCAGGGCGAGCAGGACGGGGAAATGCGCTCGGCGCTGCAACTGCTGCTGGCGCTTGCCAGCTTGCAGTCGCCGCAGGCGACCGAACGCGCCGCCGCCGCGCGCCGAGTGGGGGAATTGGGAAGCAGTGCGCAGCGTGCCTCGCTGCAGGCCATGCTGGACGCTTCCGCCGAGACCGAGCCCGCCGTCCGCCTGGCGGTAACGGATGGCTTGAAGGCCATCGACGCCAGGCAGGCCCGTACGGAGCTTGTTGGCAACCTGTTTTACGGCGTCTCGTTGGCCAGCGTGCTGCTGCTCGCGGCGCTGGGCCTGGCCATTACCTTCGGCTTAATGGGCATCATCAATATGGCGCACGGCGAATTGCTGATGATCGGCGCTTACACGACTTACCTGGTGCAGTCGCTGTTCCGCCAATACTTGCCGCAGGCGGTGGACTTGTATCTGCTGGCGGCGCTGCCCGCCGCATTCGCCGTGGCGGCGCTGGTGGGCATGGCGCTGGAGCGCTCTGTGATCCGTTGGCTGTACGGGCGCCCGCTGGAAACCTTGCTGGCGACCTGGGGCATCAGCCTGGTGCTGATGCAGTCGGTACGCACCCTGTTCGGCGCGCAGAACGTGGAGGTCGCCAATCCGGCTTGGATGTCGGGCGGCGTGACAGTGCTCGGATCGCTGGTGCTGCCCTACAACCGCATCGCCATCATCGTGTTTGCCGTTGTGGTGACTGCCGGCGTCTGGCTGCTGCTGAACGGCACGAGGCTCGGCCTGTTCGTGCGCGCCGTCATGCAGAACCGCCGCATGGCCGGCTGCGTCGGCGTACCGACCGGCCGTATCGACATGCTGACTTTCGGCCTCGGCTCCGGCATTGCTGGACTGGGCGGCGTGGCGCTGTCGCAGCTGGGCAATGTGGGGCCGGACCTCGGGCAGTCCTACATCATCGATTCCTTCATGGTGGTGGTGCTGGGCGGCGTTGGCCAACTGGCCGGCACCGTGATCGCCGCACTGGGGCTTGGTGAAGCCAGCAAACTGCTGGAACCGGTGGCGGGCGCCGTGCTGGCCAAGATCGCGATCCTGGCCTTCATCATCATCTTTATCCAGCGCCGGCCGCAGGGCTTGTTCGCTGTGAAAGGCAGGAGCGTCGAATGACTAAGCTGTTTTCTCCTCGCACATGGTTCGTC
>JBCNOX010000250.1:0-7263 GCA_039593645.1 Pseudoduganella sp. | reverse complement strand
AGCGCTTCGAGCTTGCGGTTGGAGTCTTCCAGTTCGACGGTGCGGGCGGCAACCTGCTGCTCGAGCACGGCCTGCAGCCGGGTCAGGCGCCGGATGCGCCAGTGGTACAGGCTCCACAGCCCGCCCAGGACCAGGGCGGCGGCTGCCACGCGGAACCAGATGGTTTGCCAGAACGGCGGCGTGATCGTCACGTCCAGCGTGGCGGCGTGTTCGCTCCAGCTGCCGTGGTGGTTGGCGGCGCGCACGCGGAACACATAACGGCCCGGGTCGAGGTTGGTGTAGGTGGCCACGCGGCGCTCGGCGTCGGTTTCCTGCCAGTCGGGGTCGAAGCCTTCCAGCTGGTAGGCGTAGCGGTTCTGCGACGGTTCCGTGAAATGCAGGGCGGCGAATTCGATGGTGAAGGCGGTTGCCTGCGACGACAGCACCAGGCCGGTGGGCGCCGTCAGCGGGCCTTCCAGCCAGGCCTGGTCGCGGAAGCGCCCTTGTCCTTCACTCAGCGAGTGGCTGAACAGCTTGATGTCGGTGATCGCCACCTGCGGCGGCACCGAGTCGCTGCGCACCAGTTCCGGCTCGACGGCGGTCATGCCGTGCACGCCGCCGAAAAACAGCTTGCCGTTCGCGCCGGGCGCCGAGGCATTGGTGGTGAAGCCATCGGTCATGCCGTCGGCCACGGTGTAGAGCTGGGCCGAGCCGTTGCCGGGATTCAGGCGGAACAGGCCGACCAGCGTGCTGACCCAGATCTTGCCCTTGGCGTCGGACTGGATCGACAGCGTCTTCAAATGCTGCACGGCGGCGGCATGCGAGCGCAGGCGCAAGCCGCCGCGCCCGGTTTCTTCCAGCTGCAGCAGGCCACGCGAGGTGCCGATCCACAGCCGGCCGTCGGCGTCTTCATGCAGCGCGGTGACGTTATCGTCGATCATGCCTTCCGGGCCGCCGGCGCGCAGGTGGCGGAACTTGCCGGTGGCCGGGTCCAGCAGGTCGAGTCCGCCGCCATTGAATTCAGAGCCCATCCAGACGCGGCCCTGGCGGTCTTCCAGCACCACGCTGGTGCCGCCGACGCTGCGGCTGTCCGGGTTTTGCGGGTCGTGATAGAACAGCAGGGAGCGGTCGCGCACGGTGTCGTAGCGCACCAGGCTGTTGCCCGTGCCCAGCCACAGCACGCCATCCTTGCCGGGCGCGATGGAGTTGATGAAGTCGCTGGCAGTGTTGCCGAAGCGGATCAGCCGGAACTTGCCGTCCGGCGCATCGAGGCGGTTCAGGCCATTGGCCGTGCCCACCCACAGCGGGCCGCCGGGCTGCTGGTACAGGCTGTACACGATATTGCTGACCATCGAACCGGGGCGGCCGTCGGCCTGGTAGCGCCGCAGCACCTCGCCGCTGGCCGGGTCGAACTGCCCGACGCCGAGGTTGCCGCCAAGCCAGACCGTGCCGTTCGGGCCGTTCGCCAGGCTCAGCAGTGCATTGTTGGCGCGGCCGTGGCGCCCGTCCAGGCGGTAGGGCAGGTGGCGCGTGAAGCCGCTGCTGCTCAGGTTGACCAGGGCGATGCCGTCGGTGAAGGACGCGATCCACAGCATGCCGCCGCGGTCTTGCAGCATGGCGCGCAAATTATCGCCCGGCAGCGAATACGGATCGTCGCTGTTGTGGCTGTACTGGTCGAAGCGCTGTGCCGCGGCATCCCAGCGCAGCAGGCCGGCCGACAGGGTGGTGGCCCACAGCGTGCCATCGCGGTCGAAATAGAAGCTGGTGACGCGGCTGTCGGGCACCTCCACGCTTTCACGGCTATCCCACGGCTTGCTGCTGTCCCAGCGCCACACGCCGCCTTCGGTACCGATCCACAGCACGCCATTGCGGTCGAATTGCAGGGCGCGCACGATGTTGGCGCGCGCGTTCGGGTCCTGGCCCTTGTCCACGCGGCGGTGTTCGAAATCACTGGCGCCGGCCGGCAGGTAGTCCAGGCCGCCAGGCCAGGTGGCGGCCCACACGCCGCCGTTGGTGTCGACCGCCAGCGCGTTCAGGTCATTGCCGCCCAGGCTGCCCGGTCGGGCGGGGTCGTGCACATGCAGGGTGAACTTGCCGCTGGCCGGGTCAAAGTGCTGCAGCCCGCCCCAGGTCGCCAGCCACATGCCGTCTTTTCCATCCGACACGATGGCGCGGATGATGCGGCCATTGCTCGGGGCGTTGTTCGGGACGAAGGCCGTGAAATCGTTGCTTTCCGGGTTGAAGCGCGCCAGGCCGTTCTGGGTGCCGGCCCACAGCCGGCCCTGGCCATCTTCAAACAGCGCCGCCACGCGGTCGTGCGGCAGCTTGCGCGGATCGCCCGCTGTGCTGCGGTATTTGGTGACGCGATAGCCGTCGTAGCGGTAGAGGCCGTTCGATTGCGTGCCGATCCACATGAAGCCGCGCTGATCTTGTAGCAGCGACAACATTGACGGCTCGTCATTGCCGAGCGGCCCGAGCTTGCGGAAGCGCAGCGACGGCGCGGCCGCCTGGGCGACAGCGCCGAGCAGGCTGCCGGCCAGGACGATCAGCAGAATAAAGCGGCGCAGGTGCCCGCCGCGGGCGTAGGTAGCATTCATTTAGTGACATTATAGCTTTCAACTCATCAATAATTTCCGCTCCGGAGCCCCATTCCATGCGCTTTGCCACAGTTCTCGGGTATCATGCGGGGTTGGCCGCTGTTAATTAAAGAATTGTATGTCTGACATTGAGAACACCCCTGAGCAAGTAAAGTTCGCCGATTTCGGCCTGGCGCCGGAAATCCTGCGCGCACTGACCGACCAGGGTTACGTGCACCCGACGCCAATCCAGGCGAAAGCGATCCCGGTCCTGCTGCAAGGCCGCGACGTGATGGGTGCCGCCCAGACCGGTACCGGCAAGACGGCCAGTTTTTCCCTGCCGATCATCCAGCTGCTGCTGGCCCATGCCAATACGTCGATGAGCCCGGCGCGCCACCCGGTGCGCGCCCTGGTGCTGGCGCCGACCCGCGAACTGGCGGTGCAGGTGGCGGAAAACGTGGCTGCTTACTGCAAGCACACCCCGCTGCGTTCCACCGTGGTCTTCGGCGGCATGGACATGAAGCCGCAGACTGAAAAGCTGCGCAGCGGCGTGGAAATCGTGATCGCCACCCCGGGCCGCCTGCTGGACCACGTGGAGCAAAAGAATATTTCGCTGGGCCAGGTGCAGATGCTGGTCATGGACGAAGCCGACCGCATGCTGGACATGGGCTTCCTGCCGGACCTGCAGCGCATCATCAACCTGCTGCCGAAGAAGCGCCAGAACCTGATGTTCTCGGCCACCTTCTCGCCGGAGATCAAGAAGCTGGCTTCCAGCTTCCTGACCGACCCGATCACGATCGAAGTGGCGCGCTCCAACGCCACCGCCGAAAAAGTGACCCAGGTTGTCTACAAGGTCAACGAAGACCACAAGCGCGATGCCGTCGCCCATATCCTGCGCCAGCGCGAGCTGAAGCAGGTAATCGTGTTCTCCAACACCAAGATCGGTGCTTCGCGCCTGGCGCGCGGCCTGGCGGCGGAAGGCATGAAGGCTGCCGCCATCCATGGCGACAAGACGCAGCAGGAGCGCATGCAGGCGCTGGACGCCTTCAAGAAGGGCGAGATCGACGTGCTGGTCGCCACCGACGTGGCGGCGCGCGGCCTGGATATTTCGGACCTGCCGTGCGTGATCAACTTCGACCTGCCATACAACGCGGAAGACTATGTGCACCGCATCGGCCGTACCGGCCGCGCCGGCGCATCGGGCGATGCGATCTCGATCTACTCGGACAAGGATGAACGCCTGCTGGCAGACATCGAAAAGCTGATCAAGCAGACCGTCCCGCGCGGCACGCTGGAAGGCTTCGTGCCGGGCGGCTTCCGCAGCGACGAACGCCACGGCGACCGCCGCCGCGACCGCACCCAGAGCGACCGCGCACCGCGCAGCGGCGAACGCCGTGAAGGCCGTGGCGACGGACCGGCGCATCCGCCGCGCCGCGAGAAGGTCGATCCATGGTTCCTGAAACCGTACGAACCAAGCCGCAGCAATGGTGCGCCGGCTGCCGCCGCGCCGGCCGCACCGGCCAAGCCGAAGCAGAAGATTGCCGCCCTGCTGGGTGGCTTGCCGAAAGGCTGAAGATGAAGCAGGGCGCCGCGGCGCCCCAAAAGAAAAGGGCCAGTTTTTACTGGCCCTTTTTGTTTAGTGCTTGCCGAAGCAGGCAGGGCACGACTTGCCCGGCACGTATTCCGGCGCCAGCTGCTGGCGTGGCGTGACCACGGCGCGGCAGGCGAAGCACTGCTTGGTTTCGGTCGGCTCGAGCTGCGGGTTGAGCGCGGTGCGGTAGTCGAACACGAAGCAGTCGCCGGTGTAGTGCGCGCCGCCGACTTCCTCGAAGTACTTCAGGATGCCGCCTTCGAGCTGGTACACATTATCGTAGCCGATGTTCTGCATATGGATCGCCGCCTTTTCGCAGCGGATGCCGCCGGTGCAGAAGGTCACCACGGTCTTGCCCTCGAAATCGGCCTTGTGCTTCTCGATCACTTCCGGGAACTCGGTGAACTTCTTCAGCCGGTAGTCGACCGTGTTGTTGAAGGTGCCGACATCGACTTCATAGTCGTTGCGGGTTTCGACCATGACGACCGGCTTGCCGTTGTCGTCGTGGCCCTGGTCCAGCCAGCGCTTCAGGGTCTTGGCTTCCACATACGGTGCGCGGCCTTCTTCAGGCTTGATCAGCGGCATGCGCATGGTGATGATTTCTTTCTTGATGCGCACCAGCATGCGGCGGTGCGACTGCTCAGCCGACAGGCTTTCCTTCACTTCCAGATCCGCCAGGCGGGCATCGCTGCGCACCCAGGCCAGGTACTCGTCGATATTGGCGCGGGTGCCGGACAGGAACATATTGATGCCTTCCGGGGTCAGCAGGATGGTGCCCTTCAGGCCCAGGCGGGCGCAGATCTCCTGGTATTGCGGGCGCAGTTCGTCCAGCTTGTCCAGGGTGATGAATTTGTAGGCCGCAATGTTGACGTAAACGGCTGGTGCCGCGCCGGGCATTGCAGGCGCGTTTTCAATGGTTGCTTGCATGGGATTGGTAATTGAGTGAATCCGGAACAGCCGACATTATAGCCGCACTCGGCGGAATGCCCAAATAATAGGCAGGGATTGCCAAATGCTTAAATTGTCTGGAATAATTGCTATCAAATATTGTAAAACAGAAAGGTCAATTCAATGAACGATGGCGGAGCAGGCATGGTGGCGCACGATTTCGTGACGCGTGCTGTGGCGTACCTGAAAAGCGTGGACAAACCCGGCGCCGAGGCGGCGATTGCCCTGCCCGAGGCCGATAGCCCGGTACTGCGGCCGGTGGGTTGCGGCCTGGTGGCGGCCTACGTGGTCGATGAACCGGAAGGGCTGGTCTACGTACAGCAGCGCCATCTCGCACTGGCCGGCATCGATGCGGCGCAACTGCACCGCATGGCCATCGATAACCTGGACAAGCTGTGCTCCCGGCATATGCGGGTCGAGAAGCACGGCCCGGTGTTCGGTGTTTTCGTCGATGGCAATTTCGAGGCCAGCATGTTCCTGCTGCAATCGCTGTGGCAGCGCGAACTGGCGGACCTGGTGGACGAAGGGTTTATGGTGGCCGTGCCCGCCCGCGATATCATGGCGTTCTGCGACATGGCGTCGGAAGAGGGCGTCGCCACCCTGAAGCAAATGGTGGAGCGCGTCCATGAAAACGGCGATCACCTGATCAGCAAGAACACTTTCCGCATCCGCAAACCTGCATGACGACTTCTTCGCCGCTCCCTGCCGCAGGCCCCGCGACGCTGCTGCGCGCCTTGTTCAAGGGCGCGCGGGCGGCGGAGCCGGCGGCGACGATCGCTTCGCGTTACGTCCTGGACCGGCTCGATGCGGCCCAACTGGCGCGTTACAACGCTTTGCTGGGATTTGACGCGGATGCGCTGCCTGTTTCGTTCTATTACCTGCCCACCCAGCGGGCGCACATGGCGACCATGCTGGGGGATGAGTTTCCTTTCCGGCTGGCGGGCATGATCCATGTGGAGAACGACATCCGCGAAGTGCGTGCGCCAGACCGTGCGCAGCCGATGGAGCTCGCAACGCAGGTGGTGATCGAGCCTGCCGCCGCGAACGGTGCGCGCCATTGCGAACTGCTGACCGTTGGCAGCCAGGCGGGACTGCCGGTGTTCGAGTGCCGCAGCCGCTATCTCGCGGTGCGCGGCAAGCGGCGCGCCGCAAGCGGGCCGCAAGCGGGCGAATTGCCCGCCCAGGAGGCAGGACAGCCGGCAGGTGAGTGGTTACTTGCGGAGGGTGCGGGGCGGCAGTATGCGTCGGTGTCGGGCGATTGGAACCCGATTCACTTGTGGCCGTGGTCGGCGCGGTTGCTGGGCATGCGGCAGCCGATTATTCACGGCATGCATACGGTGGCCAAGGCCTGTGCGCTGATCGAGCGGCGCCAAGGGCGGCGCCTGACGGCGATCACGGCGCGCTTCAGGGCGCCGATTGCGCTTGGTTCGACGGCTGCATTGCGGCTGGTCGAGCCAGCCGGCGGCTACCAGGTGTGGGTGGGCGGCAAGCTGGCAGTGGAAGGCCGCCCCGGTTAGCGCTTACTTCTGCGCCAGGACCCAGCGCACCAGCTGGTGCGCTTCGGCGTCGGTAACCTGGTTAGGCGGCATCGGGACGGCGCCCCAGGTGCCGGCGCCGCCTTGCAGTATCTTCAGGACCAGCTTGTCTTCGGCGCCCTTGTCGTTCTTGTACTTGGCCGCGACATCCTTGAACGAAGGCCCGACCAGCTTTTTCGCCATGGCGTGGCAGGCGAAACAGCTCTTCGATTTGGCCAACTGCTCAGGTTCTTCCGCATAGGCCGCCAGCGAGGCGGTCATCAGCAGGGCAGCAGCAACAATTTTCATCTTCATCTCCAAGGGTGGATTGGTAAGGGTGATTCTAGCCGCGCCACGCGGGCGCAACGGGCTCATTTGTAAGCAATTATGGCGCGTCCTATACTGAACTAGCCAGCAATCTAGTTCACAAGGAGGCGCCTGTGTACAAAGAAATCGGCGCGTTTGACGCAAAGGCAAGATTTTCCGAGTTGTTGCGCGCAGTCAGTGAAGGCCAGCGGTATACCATTTCTGTCCGGGGCAAGCCGGTGGCGGATCTTGTTCCCTCTCAAGCAAGTCCACTGGCCGATGCGAAGCTTGCCATGGAAGCTTTGCGAAAATTCCCGAAGGTCAAGGGACTGGGCGGCGATGATGTTGC
>JBCNOX010000025.1:0-20973 GCA_039593645.1 Pseudoduganella sp. | reverse complement strand
CTGCGGCAGGAACACCAGCACGGCGCCAACGCCGCCCAGCACGCCGTCCACCAGCAGTGAACGCAGCACGCCGTCGGCCATGTGCTCCTTGAGCAGCGCGCCGAGATGCTCGACGCCGCCGCTGATCATGTCCATCGGCACTTCGGCCCAGCTGAACACGGCCTGGAACACGCAGAACATCAGCACGGCCAGGATGATCGGCCCCATGAACGGGTGCAGCACGAAATGGTCGATCTTTTCGGAACGGTTGCCGCGGTCGTCAGCATCCTTCACTGCAACCGACAGGATGCGGCGCACTTCGCGCTGGGTTTCTTCGACGCTCACGGCATCGATGGCGGACAGCGGGTTGGCCACGCTTTCATGGAACGGCCACATGCCATCCAGTGCATCGACCAGGGCTTTCTCGCCGCCGCTCTTCACTGCAACGGTTTCCACCACCGGCATGCCCAGTTCCTGCGACAGCCTGGCCGCATCGACCACGATGCCACGCTTTCTGGCCACGTCGACCATGTTCAGGCACAGTACCATCGGCAGGCCGAGGCGCTTGATTTCAAGGGCCAGGCGCAGGTTCAGGCGCAGGTTGGTGGCATCGACCACGCACACCACCACATCGGGCGAACGTTCGCCTGCGCGCAGGCCTGCCACCACGTCGCGCGTGATCATTTCATCGGGGGTATGGGCCGACAGGCTGTAGGCGCCCGGCAGGTCGAGCAGGCGGTAATGGTTGCCGGCACTGGAGGTGAACTGGCCCTCCTTGCGCTCGATAGTTACCCCGGCGTAGTTGGCAACCTTCTGGCGCGCGCCGGTCAAACGGTTGAACAGCGCGGTCTTGCCGCAATTCGGGTTGCCCAGCAGGGCGACCATTGGCTGCTGCGCAATGGCTTGCGCGGCCTTTTCTACTGCACCCATCACTTTTATTCCGGTTGGATCGAGATCAGCGCAGCTTCGAAGCGGCGCAAGGCAAACGTGGCATTGCCTACTTTAATGGCGAGCGGTTCGCCGCCTGGCAGGCCGCGCTTGAGCATGCGGATGCGCTCACCGGGCACGAAGCCCAGTTCCATCAGGCGGCGCGCCAGGTCGGCGCCGTCCTCGGTGTCTTCAGGGTTGCCCGGAGCGATATGGATCACCGTTCCGCTCTGCCCCACCGGCAGGGAATCAAGCTTGATCAGGGTAGGAGCAAGGGTCATGGCGAACTTTCCAAGGCGAAATACAACCTCGCCATTATAAATGAGAATGGTTTTCAATTTCGCTTGCATTGTAGCCCTGTTCGGGTAGAATGGGAACCGTAATGATAATGATTCTCAATACCAGAATCGCAATCTTAGCCAGAAGGTAATTTTCGAAATGATCGTTTGTGTCTGCAACAACATCTCTGATCGAGAAATCCGTCAAGCCATAGATATGGGTATCAGCTCCATGGACGAGTTGCGCGAAGCGCTCGGCGTGGCCACCTGCTGCGGCAACTGCCTCAGCTATGCGGTGGAAGTGCTGGACGAACATATGGGCAGCGGAATACAGGAGACTGTGCTCAAGCGCCCGACACTCACCGTGTAAGGAGCGCTTTATGCAATCGATGACTTTCCCGGCCGGCGGCGATTTCGGCGCCGGCGTTGGCAGCGACAAGCTGACCAAGATCGCAGTAGTCGTCGCTTTGCATGCAGCCCTTGGTTATGCCTTTATCAATGGCACGATGCACCGCCTCGTGGACCGTATCCCTGAAGTGGTGAACGTCACCTTTGTGGCACCGCCGCCACCTCCTCCGCCGGCATCCCAGCCGAAAACGGTAGAAATCGCGCAGAAAGCGCCTGCGATTACCCCGCCGCCGCTGCCGATGCTGCCGATCGTGATCGAAAACACCATCATCCCGCCGCCTTCACAGGCGCACGTGAGCGAACCTGCGCCGGCAACGCCGGTTGTCGTGGCCCCGGTTGCAGCCGCACCGGCGGCTCCCGCCGCTCCGGCTGGCCCGCGTGTGGTTTCCGCTGTTGAATATATTCGCGCACCGCAGCCGGTGTATCCGTCGGTGTCGCGCCGCATGGGTGAACAGGGCGTGGTGACCTTGCGTGTGCTGGTCAATGAGAAGGGTTATGCCGAGCAGGCATCGATCCAGAAATCGTCCGGCTCCAACAACCTGGACGAAGCGGGACGCGCTGCGGTGATGCGGGCGCTGTTCAAGCCGTATGTGGAAGATGGCAAGGCGCAGGCGGTGTACGTTGTTGTGCCGATTAACTTCCAGATGTCTTAAAACCGGTAAACCAGTGTCTGACCCGCAGGGTCAGACACCATAACGCAAACGCCGCGGACTTCAAAAGAAGCCGCGGCGTTTGTCTTTCAGTGTCTGACCCTGCGGGTCAGACACTGGTTTACCGGTTTTAAAGGTCAGCCCACATCCGCAGCAGGTTGTGATAGTGCCCCGCCAGCCCGACAGTAGCCTCATCGTCCCCATGCATGCCGCGCAGCTTCTGGATATTCTGGTCCAGCTCAAACAGCATGGTGCGCTTCCAGTCATCACGCACCATCGATTGCGTCCACAGGAATGAGGCCACGCGCTCGCCGGCGGTAACAGGATTCACGCGGTGCACGCTGCTGGCCGGGTAGACGATCGCATCGCCCGCCGGCAGCTTGACTTCGTGCGCGCCGTAGTTATCCATCACGGTCAGCTCGCCGCCTTCATATTCTTCGGGATCGGACAGGAACACGGTGGTGGAAACGTCCGAACGCATCACGTCCGACGAGCCCACCATATGGCGGATCGCGCCATCGATATGCAGGCCGTAGGTCTCGCCGCCCGCATAGCTGTTGAAATACGGCGGCAGGATTTTCAGCGGCAGCGCCGCCGAATAGAACAGCGGGTTTTTCGCCAACGCCTTGATGATGATATCCCCGAGTTCCAGCGCCAGCGGCGTCCCCTCCGCGATCTGCCGGTTGCGCTTGACCTGCGCCCCCTGCGTTCCCACGCTGGCGCGGCCGTCGATCCATGCGGCGGCCGCCAGGCGCTGGCGGAAGGTTTTGACCTGTTCCGGCGTCAGCACGCCGGGGATATGCAGCATCATATTAGTAGCGGAAGTTCGCAGTCAGGATTGCGGTACGGCCCACCCCCACGCCAGCATAGTGGTTGGAGCCCACTTTGTCGTAGTACAGCTTGTCGGTCAGGTTCTGGATGTTCAGCTGCAAGCTGATGTTCTTGTTCACATCATAGCTCGCCATCGCGTCCCAGCGGGTATAACCCGGCACGAACTTGGTGTTCTGGTTGTTGCTCCAGATTTTGGAAACCGCATTCACGCCACCGCCGATCACCAGGCCCTGCATCAGCGTGTAGGAAGTCCACAGCGAAGCGCTCTGCTTCGGCGTTGCGGGGAACGCGTTGCCGGTGCAGCTCTTGTAATTCGGCGCCGCGGAGGTGCCGAAGTTCACGAAGCAGTTGTCGCCAGACTCCGCGTCGAGCCAGGTGTAGCCGCCGAAGACTTGCCAGTTGGCGGTCAACGCGCCGCTCACGCCCAGCTCTACGCCTTTGACCTTTTTCTCGCCGACGTTCTGCGTGGTGCCGTCTGCGACGGTCACGCGGGCATTGTTCATCTTGCTGGCGAAGATCGCGCCGCTGACGGACAGTTTGCGCGCCAGGATTTCCCACTTGGTGCCCAGTTCGAAGTTCTTGCTGTCCTGCGGCTTCAGGTTCTGGATTGCCACAGTCAGGCCATCCACGCCATCGCCGCCGTCATTGCCTGGCGGGGTGGAAGAAGTGCCGTACGAAACGTAGATGCTGCTGTTGGCAGCCGGCTTGTACACCAGGCCAGCCTGGTAGTTAGCGAATGTGGATTTGTTTTCCGCATTGATCGCTGCCACGACCGGGGTCACGGCTGTATTGGCATTGGTATGCAGCCTGGTGCGGAACTCGTCCCAGCGCAGGCCCACGTTCAGCAGCCACTGCGGGTTGAATTCGATGGTGTCGAAACCGTACACCGAGCGCGAGTTGCTGTGCACATTGGTGTCGTTCGGCGCTACGCTGCGCACCTGGCCGACGGTCCATGGATCGTACGGGTTCGGGTTGACCAGGGTGGTGCAGTTGTACAGGGTCGCGGCGCCTGCAGTCGGGCAGGTGCTGGTCTTGGTCAGCGGGTTGTTGGTGCCCGGGCTGAACAGATAGGTTGCGCGGTCGGTAACTTCGCGGCTGACTTCCACGCCCGTGGTGAAGCTGTGCTTGATGCCGGCAGCCACCAGGGAGCCGGTCAGGCTGGATGCATTCGCCAGGGATTCGGTTTCGACGTTGCGGCTGTTATGGCGGCGCCATACGGTACCGTACAGCACCACGTTGCCCTTGGAATCATCCGGCAGGGTGTACACGTATTCGTTACCGGTCTTGCCGTAACGGGTCACGTTGCGGAAGGCCAATCCATTGCCGAATTCGTGCTTGATGTCGATGGTGCCTATGTCGGACTTGGTGTCGCGGAAATCGCGGTCGACCAGGCCGTAGAAGGTTTCGCTCGGCACGTTGACCGGCTTGCCGACGCCGTTCTTGGCCACGTTGGCGCCAGTGGTGAACGGGTTATCGAATGGCACTCCAGCGTCCGGCAGTTCGCTCGATTTGTAGTGGTAATAGCTCAGGTTGACCTTGGTCGGACCGGTCAGGCCGAAGGCCACGCTTGGCGCGAAGCCCCAGCGGTCGCCATAGACTTCCTTATTATGGCCGGCAACATGGTTTTCATGGCCCATCAGGTTCAGGCGCACGGCGGCGTTGTCGCCCATGGTGCGGTTCACGTCAGCGGTCACACGGTGGTATTTCGACGTACCCAGGCCAACGCTGGCGTTGCTGAAGTTTTCGGCCTTGGCGGATTTGGACACCATATTGATGCCGCCGCCAGCGGAAGAACGGCCGCCGTAGGCCGAATTCGGGCCCTTCACAACTTCAATCTGCTCGAGGGCGAAGATCTCACGCGACTGGGAGCCGCTGTCGCGGATGCCGTCGATATAAGTGTCGGTCTGTGCGTTGTAGCCGCGGATGAACAGGTTGTCGCCCACTGGCTGGCCGCCTTCAGCAGCACCCACGGTGATGCCAGGCACGGTGCGCAGCGCATCGGTCAGGGAGGTGGCGCCGGTCTGCGAGATCACCTCGGTCGGGATTACGGTGACGGATTTTGGAGTATCCAGCAGTGGGGCGGTGAATTTGTCGGAGGCCGACTTCTTGACCTGGAAATCACTGCCATTCTGCCCGGTAACGACCACTTCCTGCATTTTCTGCTCTGGGGCGGCGGTGTTGGACTCTGCTTGTGCTACAGGCATCCCCAGGGTGGCGGCGATGGCGGCGAGCGTAGCTGGCGCGTGCTTGCGGCTCTTGATATAGGACATGGACGACTCTTGGATTGAAAGCATAAAACGCAAATGATAATTGTTTTCATTTGCATTAGCAATGTCGTTAGCAATCCTATGTTGCCCCGATGACTAGGTCAGAGACCTGCTTCGTGGCAAAATGCCATTATTCCCAACCAAATAAGAAGGAAACCCCATGAAGGGCGACAAAGACGTTATCCGTCTGCTCAATGCGCAGCTGACCAACGAACTGACGGCGATTAACCAGTACTTCCTGCATGCGCGCATGTACCGTCACTGGGGCCTCGACAAGCTGGGGAAGAAAGAATACGACGAGTCGATCGGCGAAATGAAGCATGCCGACCGCCTGATCGACCGCATCCTGATGCTGGACGGCCTGCCTAACCTGCAAGCCCTGCACAAGCTGCTGATCGGCGAAAACACCGAGGAAATGCTGGCCGCCGACCTGAAGCTGGAGAAAGGTGCGCATGTGACCATCAAGGAAGGCATTGCGCAATCCGAAAAAGTCGGCGATTACGTGTCGCGCGACCTGCTGCTCGATATCCTGAAGGATACCGAGGAGCATATCGAATGGCTGGAAACCCAGATCGACCTGATCGGCAAGATCGGCATCCAGAACTACCTGCAGTCGCAGATGTCGGAAGCCGAGTAATGCCCTTCCAGAGTCCGGAGTTGCTGCGCCGCCTGCTGCGCGCAAAAGACCGGATGGACGGCGCCTCCCACGAGGAATGGCCGGTGAGCCGCCTGGCGGAAGTGAGCTGCGTTTCTGCAACTCACTTCGCCCGCTCGTTCAAGGAGGCGTTCGGCCTGCCTCCGCACCGCTACCTGCTCACGCGCCGCATCGAGCGTGCCGTGACGCTGCTGCGCGAAACCGATTTACCCATCACCGATATTGCCTATTCGACCGGCTGGAACAGCATCGGCACCTTCGGGCGCACCTTCCGCGACATCACCGGCAAGAATCCGGGCGACATCCGCGAACAGATACGCGCCGAGGCTGAGCAGGCCGGCCGCGTGCCAGCCTGCGTGCTCAGCGCCGCGCACCGGCCCGACCTCACAATGGCAGTTTCGGAGAAGCGGCGCCAGGAGAGCGTCCCTACAATGGAGTCTCACTTAAAGGAGACCACCCCATGACTCAAGGTATTCAAACTGTAGGCCTGTATGTCCGTGACCAGGATGAAGCGCTGGCGTTTTACGTCGACAAGCTTGGTTTCAAGGTGCATACCGATGTGCGCAACGGCGACTACCGCTGGCTGACCGTGCAGCATCCGGACCAGCCCAACTTCCAGCTCGGCCTCTACGTGCCAGGTCCGCCGGTGCATGACGCCGCCACCGCACAAGCCCTGAACGCACTGGTCGCCAAGGGCGCCATGCCGCCGATGGTGCTGGAAGTGGACGATTGCTTCGCCGTCTACGACAAGCTGAACCAGAAAGGCGTGGAATTCACGCAGCAACCGGTAGAACGCTACGGCACGGTGGATGCCGGCTTTCGCGACCCTTCGGGCAATGGCTGGAAAATGATCCAGACCCGCCGCAAAGTGGCAGCAGCTTAATCCAGGCCCCAGGCCGAGCGCCAGGGCGCGTAGAACGCCGGATCCGGCGATACCGCGCCCGCAATGCCGCACACGGCGCCAGCAAAGGCGTTGGCGCGCTGCAGGATCAGCGGCACCTCCCAGCCGCGCGCGCGGCCCGCCAGGAACACGGCGGCAAACGCATCGCCCGCCCCTACCGAGTCGACGAACTGCCCCGGCTTCCTGGCTTCGTGGTCGACCACGCGCGACCCATCGGCGCCAAAGTACATGGCGCCGCGCTCGCCCAGCGTGACCAGCAAACCCTGGATGGAAAAATTGTGCATCATGGCGCGCGCTTCTGCTTCGACGGCGGCGCAGTCCATGTCCACCGTGTCGGGACAGGTGTGGCAGTACCACGAGAACAGCGCCTGCAACTCGTCTTCGTTGACCTTGACGATGTCCGCGCGCTGCAGGGAGTCGAACACCACGGATTCGTCCGCGCCGTCGCGCAGGTTCAGGTCGAGGAAATGCTCGGATTCGTTGGCGCCATCCAGCACGGCATTGAGCGCGGCGCGCGAAGCCAGTTCGCGCTGGGCCAGCGTGCCAAAATATACCGTGTCGGGAGAGAAGGCGCGCATCACGTCGACTGCCGCCGCCGCCTCGATATGGTCGTAAGCCTGCTCGGCCAGGATGTGGAAGCGGTGCCCGCCATTGCCATCGCGTTCGACCAGCACGCGGCCGGTCGGTTGCGGGCCATGCTGCAAGCCCTCCGCGCTCATGCCGAAAGCCATGAACGCATCGCGTACCTGGTCGCCGAAACTGTCGTGGCCGACGCGCGTCACCATCAGGGCGGGCAGGCCCAGCGCGGTCAGGTTGCGCGCCACGTTGAAGGGGGCGCCACCGACAATTTGCTGGTCGCCAAAGTCATCCAGCAGGGCTTCGCCAAATACCAGTACTCGCTCTGACATCGCTTGCCCTCCCCATGTTGATCGGCTCGGGCTATTTTAGCAAAACAGCTTCCTGGCGCGAGGAAGGTTCAGCCAGCGGCCGCGCGGCGCGCAGCTTGACGAACAGCACCGCCACGGCAGCACACAGCAGCAGCGCACCGGCCAGGCGCACCACATTGGCGGGGTCGCCGTGCAGCAAGCTGCGGTAATACAGTGGCAAGGTGAAAATCTGGATGATCATCGGAATCACGATGAACATATTGAAGATGCCCATGTAGACCCCGGTGCGCTCGGGCGGAATGCTGCCGGCAAGCATCACATACGGATTGCCCATGATGCTGGCCCAGGCCAGGCCGATGCCCAGCATGGGCCACAGCAGTTGCAGCGGTTCGCGGATCAGCGGGATGCACAGCATGCCGATGCCGGCCGCCGCCAGGCAGATGCTGTGGGTGATCTTCGGCCCGAAACGCCGCGTGAACGGCACCAGCGCGAAGGCGGCGATGAAGGCGACGAAGTTGTAGAAGGCGCCCACCTGGCCATTCAGCAGTCCCGCCTCGCGGAAGCCGGCCGAGGCAGGGTCGGAAGTCTTGTAGATGGAAGAAGCCAGCGCCAGCATGATGTACTGCCAGTAGCAGAACATGGCGTACCACTGGAACAGCTTGACCACGGCCAGCTGCTTCATGGTGGGCGGCATGTCGCGCAAGGCCTCGGCGATTTCCCGTAGGGTATGGCGCCAGCCGGTGGGTTTGGCGCTCAGCTCCGCTTCTTCCTGCGGTGACAGCGGCAGCTCGGGCGTGGTCCAGCAGCTCCACAGTACCGACGCAATCGAGAATACAGCCCCGAGCAGAAAGGCGCCGATCACGGTGTAGGGAATGTGGTGGCTGTTGACCGCGTCGCGGCTGATGCCGAGGTAGACCAGGATGGAGGGCGTGAGGTAAGCCAGCGTCTGTCCCAGTCCAGTGAAGGCGCTCTGGGTCAGGAAGCCCAGCGAATGCTGGCGCACGGCCAGGCGGTCGCTGACGAAGGCGCGGTACGGCTCCATCGTCACGTTGTTGGCGGCGTCCAGGATCCACAGCAGGCCGGCCGCCATCCACAGCACCGGGCTGAAGGGCATGGCCAGCAGCCCCAGGCTGCAGATCAGGGCGCCGATCAGGAAGTACGGCGTGCGGCGCCCCCAGCGCGTAACGGTACGGTCGCTCATCGCGCCGATTATGGGCTGCACCAGCAGGCCGGTGACAGGGCCGGCCAGCCACAGGTAAGGCAGGCTGGCCTCATCGGCGCCCAGGTACTTGTAGATCGGGCTCATGCTGCTCTGCTGCAGCCCGAAGCTGAACTGGATGCCGAAGAAGCCGATGTTCATGTTGACGATCTGCCGGAACGACAGATGCGGTTTGTGCTGCATCATCGCATGGCTCCTTCCGCTGCCGCCTGCCAGCGCTGGGTCCAGGGTTCGTAAAACGCCAGGTCTTGCGGTACTGCGCCGGACAGGCTGCACACGGCGCCGGCGAACGCGTTGGCGCGCGCCATGGTCAGCGGCAGGTCCCAGCCTTGCACATGGCCGTGCAGGAAGACGGCGGAGAATGCATCGCCGGCGCCAACCGTGTCGACCAGCTTGTACGGCTCCTCGTTGCCATGCTCGCGGATTACGCGCCCATCTGCGCCAATATACATCGCTCCGCGCGGGCCGAGGGTGACGACCATGGCCTGCAGGTTGAATTTCTCGATCAGCAGGGAGCAGGCCGGCGGCAGTTCCGGGTCGTGAGCGCGCACCAGTTGCGGGCCGTTCGGCGCGTACCAGGACAGCAGGGCCGCCAGTTCGTCCTCATTGACCTTCAGGATGTCGGCGTAGCGCAGCGATTCATAAACGCTGCGCTCGGTGTACTGGCCTTCGCGCAGGTTCAGGTCGAGGTAGTGCGTGGCCTGGCTGGCTTCCAGCAGTTCGATCAGCGCGGTGCGCGAGGTCAGGTGGCGCTGGGCCAGGGTGCCGAAGTACAACACCTGCGGCCTGGCCGGCTCGAAGGCGGCACGCGCTGGGCCGGCCTCGATATGGTCATAGGCCTGGCCGGGCAGGATGTGAAAGGCATGGCCCTGCAGGCCGCGCTCCACCATCACGCGGCCGGTGGGCCAGGTCGGGTCGGTTTGCAGGCCCCATTGCGGCATGCCGTAGCGTTCGAATTCCGCACGCACAGCGGCGCCGTTGGCATCCTGGCCGATGCGCGTAATCATCAGCGCCGGGGTGCCGAGGGCGGCCAGGTTACGCGCTGCATTGAAAGGCGCGCCGCCGACTACCTGCTCGCTGCCGAAATCATCGACGAGGGCTTCGCCGAACATTGCCACACACATGGCTGTCTCCATTATTCTCAGTAATCGCGCTCGAGCCAGTGCATGGCCCATGGCGCCAATGTGATTTCCCCGGACAGCGCACCGCGCTTGATGGCGTCGGTCCATTGGCCTTCCAGCGTGAACTGCTGCGGCTTGCCCGAGAAATTGTAGAGCGCGAGGAAGGCCGGGCCGCGCTGCAAGGCCAGCACTTGCGGTGCTGATGGCAACAGCGAGCGCGGTTCGCCGGCCGCCAATGCCGGCAAGCGCTGGCGGGCTGCGACCAGGCTGCGCAAGGCAGCGTAGACGCGGCCGGATTGCGTGCTGCTGTCGTGGCGCTCGGCAAAGCGCTGCTCGTCCAGCATCGGGCGCTGCAGCCAGCGGCTGTCCATCGCGCGGTCGGGGCGCTGGCGGAAACTGTAATCGTTGGTCTGTCCCAGCTCGTCGCCCATGTACAGCACGGGCAGCGCGCCAAAGCCCAGCACCAGGCCATGCAGCAGCAACAGGCGGCGCAAGGCCAGCACTTCCGCATCGCCGCCCGCCCCTTCCAGGCCGGCCAGGCTGGCCGCCATACCGTTGCTGCCGTGTGCAGCGTGCGGGTCGCTGCTCTGGAACGCTTCGCCGCGCGCAAAGCTGCCCTCCGCGCCAGCGAAGAAGCGCGATATTGCGGCCAGGCGCGCCTGGGCGTCGTGCCCGCCTTCCGCGGCTTCCGCACGCAGCACGTTCCAGCCGATGTCGTCATGGCAGCGTACATAACTGAGCCAGCTTGCCTGCGGCGGCAATGGCGGCGTGCCGGCAACCACGCTGCGTACCAGCGAGGCATCCTGCTCCGCCAGCGAGCCCCAGGCTGCCGCCATCAGGCTGCTGTGGTACGCGATATGGCATTCCGGCTGGGCAGCCTGGCCGAAGTAAGCCGGCAACTCGCGCATCGGCACGATCGCCTCCGCCTTCAACAGCACGCCCGGCGCGGCGATGGAAGCCAACGCACGCAGGGCTTGCAGGATCAGGTGCGCTTCCGGCTGGTTCATGCAATTGGTTCCCTCCCGCTTCCACAGGAATGCCGTGGAATCGAGGCGGAATACTTCAATCCCCCGGTTGGCCAGGCGCAGCAAGGTTGCTGCCATGGCGGAAAACACTTCCGGGTTCGACCAGTTCAAATCCCACTGGTAGGGATAGAAGGTGGTCCATGCCCAGCCATCCAGCGCCGGCACAAAGGTGAAGTTGCCCGGCGCCGCCTGCGGGAACACCTGTCCCAGCGTGCGCTCATAGGCATCCGGCTTCGAGCGGTCGGGGAATACATGGAACAAGCCGCGCAAGCGCTGGTCGCCATCACGTGCACCACGCGCCCAGGCATGGTCGTCCGCCACATGGTTCAGGATGAAATCCGAGCACAGGCTGATGCCCGCGCTGCGCAAGGCGCCAGTCAGCGCCTCCAGGTCGGCATTGCTGCCAAAGCGCGGCTCAACCTCTTCGAAGCTGGCGACCGCGAAGCCGCCATCATTCTCGCCTTCCCGCATCTTCAGGAACGGCAGCAGGTGCAGGTAGCGCACGCCCAGCTCCTGCAGGTGCGGTATGCGCGCCGCCACGCCACGCAGGTCGCCGCCGAAGCGGTCCACGTAGCTGCAGTAGCCAAGCATCTGCTGCCCCATGAACCAATCCGGCTGCGCGGCACGCGCGGTGTCCAACTCTGTCAGCGCTGGACTGCGCGCCCCGTGCAATTCGCCGATGGCGGACAACAGGCTGCCATACCATTGCTCGAACCCTGGCGTGTCGCCATACAGGCTTTGCAGGCAAGTGCGCAGCGCCGGGCCATGTGCCGCATAGCGGCGCTCGGCTTCCGCACGGCGCGCCTGCGGCACGGCGTTGAGCAAGTGGTGGATGGATGAAGACATCGGCATTGCGCTTTCCAAATCAGAAGGAGTAATTCAGGCCTACCTTCACGGCGCGGCCGCCGATCGAACGCGCGGCATGGCCGTCGCCCTCAACCTCGGTATAGCCGATCTTGTTGAACAGGTTGTTGACGCTCAGGGACACGCTCAGTTGCGAATTGAACTGGTAGCGCCCGAACAGGTTTACCGTGCGGAAGGCCGGCATATGGATGGTGTTGGCATCGTCCGCCCACGAGCGGCCGGTACCGACCACGCTGCCGCCCACCGTCAGCGGGCCGGCGCTATAGCTTGGCGCAATCTGGTAGGTGATGCGGGCCTGGCGGCGCGGCGTATGGCCGATGGTGGCTTCCTGTCCTGCGGCAGCGCCTACGATCTCGGCATCGGTCCAGGTCAGGCCGCCGTTGATGCGGAAATCGCCCAGGCGCCATGCCGCTTCCAGTTCTGCGCCTTTGGCGTCGTAGCGGTTGGCAGTGCTGATCCGGGTCGTAGCCTCAAAGTTCGATTCGTCGGTCTTGGCACGGAACAGCGTCAGGAAGGCGCTGGTGCTGCCGGAACGCCATTTCACACCGCCTTCCACCTGGCGCACGGTGTTGATGTTGATCGGCGCGCTGCCATCGAGCGGAGTGCCGAACAGGATGCGGTCGGCGTTGAAGGCCACGCCGTCGCTGACGCGGGCAAACAGCGCCAGGTCGCGATTGAGCTGGTAGTTGCCGCCCACCGAGTACGAGGTATGGTGGATCTTGTAGTCGACCAGTTGCTCGTTGGCCGGCTCGTAGACCAGGCCATTGGTGGCGATATTGGCGGTGCCGTTGGCGCGCTGCCGATCCTGGCGCACGCTGGCGTCGAAGTTCAGCGGGCCCTTTTCCCAGCCCACGTTCAGGTAGGGCGAGAGCAGCTTGTATTCCATGTCCACCGCGCGCATGCAGCAGCCGCCCCAGGCCGGGCCGACATAGCCGGGCGTGCTCGACGCGGTCTGCAGCAAGGCTGGCTTGTCGCCGGTCAGCTGCATCAGGTATTCGTTGAAGTTCCAGGTCAGGCCCAGCTTCTGCAGGGAGGTGTACAGGCCGGCGGTGGTGGTCAGCTTGCCGCCGCTGATGGCGAAGGTCTTTGCCAGCTTCAGGTCATTCAGCGTGTTGTCGGCGTTGTCGATCGAGGTATTGAACACCACGGCGGAGAAGGCCAGGCCGTTGTAGGCTTTGCCCTTGTCAGGGCCGGTGGCGATCACGTAGCTGCCGGCCACCCCATTATTGGCGGGGAACACGCCGAGGAAGCGGCCGCTGTTGTTCGACTTGCGGAAGCTGTCGCTGAGCGTGATGCCATTGCCAACGTCGAAGGAAGCTGCGATGCCGAAGCTGTCGCTCTTGACGTGCAGGCCATCGTTGACGTTGCTGGAAGCCTTGGTGTTTTCCCTGGTCAGCGAAATATCGCGCGTCCAGTAAGGCGAGTAGAAAGTGGTGTCACGCGGGTCGATGCCGGGGATCTCGCTGATGCGGCCATTGGTCACGCGCACCGGCACTGGCAGCGCGGTCGGCGCCTTGTCGTCCAGATGCTTGAACGACAGCCTGATCCAGCCGTTCGACAATTCCTGCGTGATGTTGCCGCGAATCTGGCCGCCTTCCTGCGTGTTCATGCCGGTATTGCGCTGGCCTTCGCCGGTGCGGTAATGACCGCCGATGAAGAAGCGCGTCTTTTCGGCGAGGCGGCCGCCGTAGTCGAAGTCGTAGCGGGTCTCGTCGTAGCCCAGGCCGCGCTGGATGCCGATATTGCCGCCCTGCTGTTCGCCGGTCTTGCTGATGAAGTTGATGATGCCGCCCGGCGAATTGGTGGCCAGGGTTGAAGCCGAACCGCCGCGCACCACTTCCAGGTGATCGAGCGAGCCGTCGATCTTCACGTAACTGTCCGGTGTGATGAAGTTGAAGTCGCCCGATTGCAGCACGGGCAAGCCATCTTCCTGCATCTGCACATAGCGCGCACCGCCGGCGGAAATCGGCACGCCGCGTACGGTGATGTTGGCATTGCCTTCGCCGCCGGACGATTCGGCGCGCACGCCGGGCACTGAGCGCAACACTTCGGCAGCGCTGGTCGGAGCCGCCAGGGAAATGGCTTCCGACTCCATGGTACTGACCGAGACGCTGGAGCGCATCTTGGAACTGCGGCTGGCGGTGCCGGTGACGACCACCCGCTCGAGCTTCAGGCCGTCGGCCGGCGCTGCGGCCGCAGGCTGGGCTTCCGGCGCCGGGCTGCCGGCTGGCGCGGTGGCCTGGGCGGCGGCTTGAGTTGTTTCCTGGGCAAATGCGGGCTGGGCGAATGCAGCAGCGATGGCGGCAGCCATGCAGCCGCGCTGGGCTGTACGTAAAACCATTGTCTCCTCCGTTTGGGGCTTATCGATCGGCCAATCCGGCCGCGTCTGTCATGTGCAGATGCCTCATTATTCATCAGCTTTTTGCAAATTGCAATCGATTGCAAAAAATATTTGAAAAACTCAAGCAATAAGGCCAAGAGATAATTGCAAACGGTTGCAATCAGTGCGAACTGGCGCGCTGAATCAGGGAGGTAGGAAGTTCGACCGAACGGGCCGACTGGCCTTCAGTCTGGGCCAGCAAGGCCGCCACCATGGCGCGCCCGGCTTCCTGTACGGGCTGGCGCACCGTGGTCAGGGGAGGATGGAAATACGAAGACAGTTCGATATCGTCATAGCCGACGACCGCCACATCGCGCGGCACCGAGCGGCCCTGCTCGCGCAAGGCATTAATCGTCATCATGCCCAGCAGGTCGGAACAGGCAAGCACCGCGTCATACTGCACGCCGCGCCGAGCCAGTTCGGCCACAGCCTCGCGCCCGCCCTCCGGCAGGAAGGAAGCGGCCACGCACAATTCGGGATCGAGCGCGATGCCGGCCGCCTGCAACGCCGCGCAATAGCCGCGGTAACGCTGCTCGACTTCCGGCAGGCGCGTGTCGCCGAAAAAGGCGATCCGGCGCCGCCCCTCGGCCAGCAAATGCTCGGCAGCCAGACGGCCGCCGCTCACGTTATCGCCGCCGACGGTGCAATACAGCTGCTGCGGCATTTGCGCACCCCACACTACCAGCGGCACATGGCGCGCCGCCATTTCATTCAACTGGTCGTGATGCCCCCACTGGCCGATCAGGATGATGCCGATCACGCGGCCGGTATCGAAGGGCGTGGCAGCCGTGTCGAGCTGCTCGGCATCGACGCGCGACAGCAGCATGTCGAAGCCCTGTTCCGTCAGCGCATCGGCCAGGGAACCGATCATCGACAGGAAGAAAGGATCGGACAGGCTCTGGTGCACCTTGGCGTCGGACGGCACGACCACGGCCACCGTACGATTTTGCTTCAGCCGCAGGTTCTGCGCGCCGACGTTGATGGTGTATTTGAGCGAACGCGCCAGCTCCATGATGCGGGTGCGTGTTTCCTCGTTGACCAGCTTACTGCCGGCCAGCGCGCGCGATACGGTGGAGGTGGACACGCCCGCCAGGCGGGCGATGTCCGCCATCTGCAGGCGTTCCTGGGACGGTGGCTTGGCTGCCATGCGGGACTGCAGTTAAGCCTGGGGTACGGTGTCTTTGAAGGACTGGCGTTCGGACAGCTTGTCGAACAGGCGGCCCAGATTAGGGTGCTTGCTGCGCCAGTCGATGTCCGGGAAGCGGAAGCTCAGCCAGCCCAGGCAGCAGCCGACAGCAACGTCGGCCAGCGAGTAATGGTTGCCGGCGCACCACGCGTCGTCGTCCAGGCGTTCGGACATCGACGCCAGGCCCAGTTCAACCTTTTGCATCTGTCGCGCAACCCAGGCTTCGCTTTGCTGCTCCGGCGGACGCTGGATGCGCTCGAGGCGCATCAGCACTGCCGCATCCAGCACGCCGTCAGCCAGCGCTTCCCAGCACTTGACGTTGGCGCGCTCGCGGCCATTCGGCGGCAGCAGCTTGGAAACCGGCGACACGGAATCCAGGTACTCGACGATCACGCGCGAATCCTGCATCGCATAGCCGTCTTCCATGATCAGGCATGGCACTTTGCCGAGCGGATTCAGCTTCTGGATGGTGGTGTCCGGCGCCCAGACGTTTTCCAGCTCCAGTTGATAGTCGAGTTTTTTTTCCGCCAGGACGACACGAACCTTGCGTACATAAGGGCTGGCGAGTGAACCGATTAGTTTCATAGATGCTGAAAGTGGAGAATTAGACAACAGTATAGCATCGCCCCCAGATAGCAGGCGCAGCGGAGCGGCCGGGGGGCGGCAAGCGGCCAATGGTAAAATCCTGTTTTTTCCCGCCTCCTCCCAGCATTATCATGACAACTCCTTACTCCACCCTGTCGGCCCTGTCCCCGCTGGACGGCCGTTATGCTTCGAAAACCGACAAGCTGCGCCCGATCCTGTCCGAATCCGGCTTCATGCACCACCGCGTGAAGGTCGAAATCGCGTGGCTGCAGGCGCTGTCGCTGGCTGGTTTCGCCGAGATCAAGCCGTTTTCCGCCGCCGGCACCGCCCTGCTGGACAAGCTGGCTGCCGAGTTCACCGAAGCCGATGCCGCCCGCATCAAGGAAATCGAAGCCGTCACCAACCATGACGTGAAAGCTGTGGAGTACTGGCTGAAGGAAAAAGTGAAGGACGTGCCGGAGCTGGTGGCGGCTTCCGAGTTCATCCACTTCGCCTGCACCTCGGAAGACATCAACAATACCTCGCACGGCATGATGCTGAAAGCCGCGCGTGACGGCGTGATGGTGCCGGCCCTGAACGGCCTGCTCGCCAAGCTGAAGGAAATCGCCCACGCCAACGCCGAGCTGCCGATGCTGTCCCGCACCCACGGCCAGACTGCCAGCCCGACCACCCTGGGCAAGGAATTCGCCAACGTGATCGCCCGCCTGCAGCGCGCCATCGAGCGCATCGCCAAAGTGGAAATCCTGGGCAAAATGAATGGCGCCGTGGGTAACTACAACGCCCACCTGTCGGCCTACCCATCGTTCGACTGGCCGGCGTTCTCGAAGAACGTGATCGAGCAGCGACTGGGCCTGGTGTTCAACCCGTACACCATCCAGATCGAACCGCACGATTACATGGCCGAGCTGTTCGATGCCTTTGCCCGCGCCAACACCATCCTGCTGGACCTGAACCGCGATATCTGGACCTATGTGTCGCTGGGCTACTTCAAGCAGAAGCTGAAGGCCGGCGAAATCGGCTCCTCCACCATGCCGCACAAGGTCAACCCGATCGACTTCGAAAACTCGGAAGGCAACCTGGGCCTGGCCAATGCCGTGCTGAAGCACCTGTCCGAGAAGCTGCCGGTATCGCGCATGCAGCGTGACCTGACCGATTCGACTGTGCTGCGCAATATCGGCGTTGGTTTCGGCTACACCCTGCTGGCGTACGATTCCTGCCTGCGTGGCCTGAACAAGCTGGAAGTCAATCCAGCCCGCCTGGAAGCGGACCTGGATGCGTCGTGGGAAGTGCTGGCGGAGCCGGTGCAGACTGTGATGCGCCGTTATGGCATTGAGAATCCGTATGAGCAGTTGAAGGAACTGACTCGCGGCAAGGGCATTACCAAGGAAGCGCTGCGTGAGTTCATTGGCGGGCTGGCGATTCCGCAGGAAGCCAAGGATCATTTGCTGGCGATGACGCCGGCGAACTACACTGGTATTGCTGCTTCGCTGGCCAAGGCCATCTAAAACCGGTAAACCAGGGTCTGACCCGCAGGGTCAGACCCTGAATGATCTCGCGGCCGCGGGGTTGGTTCTAAGTCTTTGACTTTCGTCGAAAGTCAAAGGCCTGAAACCACACCCGCGGTCGTTGTTTATACGGGGGTCTGACCCTGCGGGTCAGACCCAGAATTACCGGTTTTAAGCAAGCCGTAAGCAAGATCCGTTACCCTCTGGTATATTAGTCCTAACACGTACTATCTACCAAAGGTCACAATGGAACGCTACTCACGAACCGCTATCGCGCTGCACTGGCTGATCGCCCTGCTGATCGTAGCCGCGTTCATCCTCGGCCTGGTGATGACCGACATCCCCGGCCTGACCCCGACCAAGCTCAAATACTATTCCTGGCACAAATGGATGGGCATCACCGTGCTCGCCCTGGCCGCCGGCCGCCTGCTGTGGCGCCTGAAACAGCAACCGCCCGCGCTGCCCGCCTCCATGACCCCAGGCCAGAAAAAAGCCGCCGAAGCCGGCCACTGGTTCCTCTACTTCCTGATGTTCGCCGTGCCGATTTCCGGCTACCTGTACACTACCGCCGCCGGCGTGCCGGTGGTGTACCTTGGCCTGTTCAAGATCCCATCGCTGTTCGAAGCCAGCCCGGCACTCAAGGAAATCCTGAAACCGGTACATTACTGGCTGAACATGCTGCTCGCGGCCGTCGTCATCGGCCACATCGGCGCAGCACTGAAACACCAATTCATCGACAAGGACGGCCTGCTCAAGCGCATGCTGCCATAACCTGGAGCCACACCCATGAAGAAAAGCGTATTACTGGCCGCCCTGCTGGCCGTGGCGGCTGCAGCCAGCGCCGCCGTCCTGAAAACCGATCCTGCCAAGAGCAGCGTGTCGGCCGTGTTCAAGCAGATGAACGTGCCGATCGAATCGAAGTTCAAGAAACACAATATTGTCATCGACTACAACGCCGCTGCGCCTGACACTTCCAAGGCTACGGTCGAAATCGAGACCGCCAGCCTGGACCTGGGCGAAGCCGAAATGAATGCCGAAGTGGCCAAGAAAGACTGGTTCAACTCGGCCCAATACCCGAAAGCCACCTTCGTCTCCACCGCGATCAAGAGTGCCGGCCCGGGCAAGCTCAATGTCAGCGGCAAGCTGACCATCAAAGGCAAGGCCGCCGACGTGACCTTCCCGATCACCGTCAAGTCCGACGGCGGCAAGCAAGTATTCGACGGCGCGCTGCCGATCAAGCGCCTGGCCTTCAACGTCGGTGAAGGCGAATGGAAAGACACCGGCATGGTCGCGGACGAAGTGACCATCAAGTTCCACGTAGTAGCTCAATAAACCCTGGAGACACCATGAAACTGAAGTTCCTGACCGCCGCACTGCTGGCCGTATCCGCCGTTGGCGCCAACGCAGCGACCTACAAGATCGACCCGACCCACACCTTCCCAAGCTTCGAAGCCGACCACATGGGCCTGTCGGTATGGCGCGGCAAGTTCGACAAGACCAGCGGCAGCATCCAGATGGACCTGGCGGCCAAGACCGGCAGCATGGACATCACCATCGATGCGGATTCGATCAACTTCGGCCTGGACAAGATGAACGCGCACGCCAAAGGCGCCGACATGTTCAACGTCGAGAAATTCCCGAAAGTGACCTACAAGGGCAAGAGCTTCAAATTCGAAGGCGACCAGCTGGTGGCCGTGGAAGGCGAGCTGACCATGCTGGGCGTAACCAAGCCAGTCACCCTGAAGGTCAACAAATTCAAGTGCATCATGCACCCGCGCTACAAGCGCGAAGTCTGCGGCGCCGACGCCTCGGCCGAATTCAAGCGTACCGACTTCGGCCTGAGCTACGCCACCCCAGCCTTCGCACCCGAAGTGAAGCTGGCGATCCAGGTTGAAGCCATCAAGGAAGACTAATACTCCAGTCCGTGTCACACCCTGGGGTCAGGCCCCAAGGTGTGACACGGGCGCGGCTGTTACGGCAATTCACGCTCGTAGGCCGCGCGCACCGCATCCTTGGCATGTTCCCATGCCATGCGCGATTTGCCCTTCACCGATTCCCAATCCCGTTCCAGCTGGTCTTTCAACTCTTCCCACGTGCCGCGATAACGCTGGCGTGCGGTGTAGCCGAGCATATAGGCCGGCTCGTAATCGTCGTAATCGAAGGTCGGGTTGAAGTACTCCTCGTTGCGGTAGTGGTCCTGCCAGTACACCCGCTCCTCGCTTGGATTGAGCAGGGTGCCGATGCCCTGGCCTGCCATGCCGCCAGCCAGTCCACCAATCGCACCGCCTGCCGCCATGCCGACCGGGCCAGCCGCCGCGCCAGCCGCGATGCCTGCTGCCGCGCCGCCGCCGGCGCCGACGCCAGTGGCCAGGTTGTGGTCGTCCTCATCGTCTTCCTCTTTCGGGTTGACGATTTCCGCCGTGCCCTTGCCGACAAAGGCGCCCGCCACGCCGCCGATCACGGCGCCGGCCACCATGCCCGGCAGGCCGGCCGGGGAGCCGGCAGCAGCACCAGCCAGCGCGCCGCCGGTCGTGCCAACGCCAACGCCGACCACGTGCTCGCCTTCGCTGTCCTTCCAGGCGCTTTCGATATCAGCCGCATCGACCGAGTCGCGCGCCTGAACGCCCATCAGGATGCCGCCGGAGCGGATGCCTTCTTCGTAGTGCTTGATGCGTTCTTCCGGGATGCCGGCGCCGATCAGGGCGCCCACCAGGCCACCGGCCACGCCGCCGGCACCGGCACCGGCCAGCGCGGCCGCCAGCGGCCCGGCCACCACGATGCCGAGGCCCGGCAGCACCAGGGTAGTGCCCATTGCCGCCACCGCAGCGAGGGCGGCGCCGATTGCACCGCCAACGCTGGCGCCAATGCCTGCGCCTTCCCCTGCTTTCGAACCCAGTTCCGTATCCGCCTTGCCGCTGAAATAGCGCTGGCGGGTATCGTCGCTCATGACGACGTTGATGTCGTCCTTGCCGTAACCGCGGGAAGTGGCGTGCTGCCAGGCACGTTCGGCACTGTTGCGGTCACGAAACAGGCCGGTCACCATATGGGATTGCTTGTCTGCAGTCTTCATGGGAATTCCCCTTTTTGCATGAGTCCCGGACACGATAGGCCCCGGCGTCGCACATATCTGTACGTTCGCGCACGGAATATTCGCTCGCGCATGTCCTACACTGGAACCATCAACAATAAAGGGGGCGGATATGAACTTCATCATCTGGATTGTGATTGGCGGCATCCTGGGCTGGCTGGCCAGCCTTGTCATGAAAACGGACGCACAACAGGGCATTTTCCTGAACGTGGTGGTC
>JBCNOX010000249.1:0-7264 GCA_039593645.1 Pseudoduganella sp. | reverse complement strand
ACCTCGGTACTGCCGGCCGCGACATCTACTTCGGCTACGGCCGCGTCAATGCCGCCGCCGCCGTAGCTGCCGCCAAGTCCATGCCGGCGCCTGACACCACCGCGCCGACCGTCGCCATCGCCAACCCAGTGGGCGGCAGCACGGTCTCCGGCCTGGTCTCGATCGGCGTGAACGCCGCCGACAACGTAGGCGTCGCCCGCGTTGACCTGAAAGTCAACGGCACCGTGGTCGCTTCCGACGTGGCTGGCCCGTACGCCTTCAGCTGGGATTCTTCCAGCGTGGCCAACGGCATGAACAACCTGGTTGCCATCGCTTATGACGCTGCAGGCAACGTTGCCAGCTCCAGCACCGTGGCCGTGAACGTGGCCAACGCTGCCCCGGCCATCGTGGCTGACACCACCGCGCCGGTCCTGGCCATCGCCAACCCGACCTCGGGCATGGTTTCCGGCACCGTCAACGTGACCCTGAACGCATCCGACAACAGCGGCGCCGCCGGCATCAACATGAGCCTGTACATCGACGGCCAGCTGAAAGCGTCCGGTGCCGGCTCCTCCCTGGCCTACAGCTGGAACACCCGTAAGGTGGCCAGCGGTACCCACACCATCCAGGCAGTCGCCAAGGATGCCGCTGGCAACACCACTACCACCAGCGTGCAGGTAACTCGCTAATTAATTTAACCCCCCTGTTTAGCCCGGCTTAGGCCGGGCTTTTTTATTATTGGGAGGAAATATCAATTAATTCCTCATCAAATGAAAACGAGTTAATAACGATTTCTGCGCGCCATTAGTTAACTCTTTGATTTGACTGAAGAATATTAATCGCTACAATCTTGCAAGCCAACTTTGCACAAATGCTCAGACCTATTTGTTTCAGGATGTAATTTTCGGGAAAAACCATTTGCCACTCGGCAAATCGTCTATTACTATCTTTCCTGAAGTCTGACAAAGGCAAACCGCGCGAAAGCACGGGACGCAAAGTCAACGGTCTAACGACGCCATCGCGTCTATGACGGCTGGACTGCCAGATACACAGGTGACCTGAAGTCCCCGGTGTGCTCTTCAACCGCCCTGTCCGGGGCGGCCGGCAGTCCCTTTTTCTGAAACCTTGAAAACAGGACTCGCTTTTAATGAAGAACCGCACCTGCATCGCCCTGATCCTCGCTGCTGCAACCCCGCTGGCATTTTCCGCCCCAAAACACGGCGAACCCGAATTTGCCCAAGGCCGCATCCTGGTCGAGCCCCAAGCCGGCCTGACCATCGATGAATTTGCCAATGACCTCAAAGTCCATGGCGCAGGCAAAGCCTACAAACTCGGCCAGAGCAATATCCACGTCATCGAAGTGCCGCACGGCTCCGAGAAGGCGCTGGCAAACAAGCTGAAGCACAACCCCCACTTCAAGTTCGCCGAACTCGACGAACGCGTTGAAGTCTCCGCCACCACCAACGATCCGTACCTGGGCAGCGAGTGGCACATTGGCAAGATGGGTGTCAATAGCGCCTGGGACAAAACCCAGGGCGCCGGCGTCACCATCGCTATCCTCGACTCGGGCATCGACGCAGGCCATCCCGACTTCGCCGGCCGTTTGGTTGCCGGTTATAACAGCTACGACAATAACACCAACACCGCCGACGTCTGCGGCCACGGTACCAAAGCGGCCGGTTCCGCTGCCGCAGCCTTGAACAATGGCATTGGCGTTGCGGGCGTTGCGGGCCAGGCCCGGATCATGCCGGTGCGGATCGCCTACAACAACTCCGGCTCCTGCTACGCCTACTTCTCGACCATGGCCAGCGGCGTGACCTGGGCTGCCGACCACGGCGCCCGCGTGGTCAACATCAGCTACGCCAACGTGCCCACCAGCTCCGCCGTGCAAAGCGCCGCCAACTACCTGAAAGGCAAAGGCGGCCTGCTGTTCGTCTCGGCCGGCAACTACAACCGCGACGAGGGCTTCACCCCGACCGACACCATGATCCCGGTATCGGCCACCGACTCGGCCGACAACCGCGCCAGTTTCTCCAGCTACGGCTCGTTCGTCGCCTTGTCCGCACCGGGCGCCGGCATCTACACCACCGTGCAAGGGGGCGGCTACGGCGCGGTAAACGGCACCTCGTTCGCCAGCCCGGTTGCTGCCGCCGTGGCAGCCCTGGTGATGTCGGCCAATCCTTCCCTGAGCGCCGACCAGGTGAAGAGTATCCTGTTCACCACCGCCGTCGACCTCGGCGCGGCCGGCCGCGACATCTACTTCGGCTACGGCCGCGTCAACGCCGCTGCTGCCGTTGCGAAGGCAACCGGCACCGTTACTACTGCCGACACCACCCGTCCGACGGTCGCCATTGCCGCCCCCTTGGGCAGCAGCACGGTCTCCGGTACCGTAGCAGTGAACGTGAATGCTGCCGATAACGTCGGTGTGGCGCGCGTACAGTTGAAAGTCAACAGCACGATTGTTGCCACCGACAGCGCCAGTCCATTCAGCTTCGCGTGGGACTCCAAGGGCGTCGCCAACGGCATGGCAACACTGACGGCGATCGCCTATGACGCAGCGGGCAACATGACGTCGTCGACCCCGGTGAGTGTCAACGTCGCCAACAGCACCACCATTGCTCCAACGACCGACACGATCGCACCAGCGGTAGCCATCACCAACCCGACCAATGGCGGCACGGTGCACGGCAATGTCAACGTTTCGGTCAATGCATCGGACAACAGCGGCGCTGCAGGCATTTCGATGTCCTTGTATGTGGACGGTGCGCTGGCCGTGTCGGGCAGTGGTTCCAGCCTATCTTATAACTGGAAGCCAAGCAGTGGCACCCACACGCTGAAGGCAGTGGCGCGGGACCGCGCTGGCAACACCTCGACCAGCACCGTCAGCGTTCGCAAGTAATCTGGCCCTGGAATGAAAAAAACGGCAGCCACGGCTGCCGTTTTTTCTAGGGGGTTGCAATCAGCGGACGCGACGCCGACGGGCAAGTGCCATCCCCAACAGGCCGGTACCGATGATGGCCAATGTTGCAGGTTCTGGAACTTCCTGTTCACCACCGCCGCATTCAGGACGGGTGTCGCCTGGAGGGCATTCTGGCGGCGGGTTGCAGTTTTCTTCACCATCTACGCAAGCACCGCCCTTCTCGGAGACACCCGCTCCCTGCACATGGACTGCAGCATAATATTGGTCCTGACCACCTTGTAGCGCGGACAAGAACTGGAAGTCCGATACCGACAGCGTCTGACCCGCGCCGATAGTCGCGGTCCACATCGAGGAATGTCCTTGAGCCAGCTCACCGGGGTTCGCATTCACAAAATTGAAGATCCCATCATATTTACCGGAAGCTGAGCCGTTGGCACAGTCAGGGCAAATCGTCAGATTGGCATTGACGCCGCCGACATTGGCGAAAGTCGCTGATTGGGCAAGCGCATTGCCGTTAAACCACCAATCGTTGACATAAGGACCAGGCTGCATCACGCCTGACAGCACCGACAAGGTAATGTCAACGACATTGGTTCCATGGTCGGTGAATGTCAGTGTCGCCCAAACACTGGCGTCCGTCATGCCTGGCATCAGTGGTGGGTTGGTCCCGTTATTTGTGTAAAGCCCAGCATTATTGAAATTCAGGGTCCAAACTTCGGCTTGTGCAAATGGACTGTACAACGCTGCGGCTGCCGCAATTGTGGCAATCATACGATTTAAGCGTTTCATAACACCCCCTTATTGTTTGTTGCAACCTAGCTGTACGCATGAAGCGTGCCTGACTATGAGGTCCGAATGAATTCAAACAGTTACTCTCAGCAGTTTGAATGCGCAGTCAACAGGTGTAAAACTTTTCGACAGCAAGTCGATCGCAACAGCATTACTGTTGTACAAGACCCGTGCGATTCTTAGCCCTTTCTTAGGACGCTGCCCACCCCGCGATGCCTGCGTTACAATGCGCTTGACATGACCGCTACTAACTTCCAGTTTGAAAATTCCTTTGCAGGTTTACCCCCTGCGTTTTACACGCACCTGATGCCCACCCCGTTGCCGGCACCGTACCTCGTCGCAGTTAGTCCGCCTGCTGCCCGCCTGATTGGCCTCGATCCGACGGCGCTTGCAACGCATGAAGCGATTGATATCCTCATCGGCAACCGCATTGCAGAGCGCTCGAAGCCGCTAGCTGCCGTGTATTCCGGCCATCAATTTGGGGTTTGGGCCGGCCAGCTCGGCGATGGACGCGCTATTCTGCTTGGCGATATCGCAACTGCGGACGGACCAATCGAGTTGCAATTGAAGGGCGCAGGCATGACCCCGTACTCCCGCATGGGCGATGGGCGCGCAGTGCTGCGCTCATCTATCCGTGAATTCCTGTGTTCCGAAGCGATGCACGGCCTCGGCATCCCAACTACCCGCGCCCTATCGGTCGTAGGTTCGGACCAGGGCGTGGTGCGCGAATCGATCGAAACAGCCGCGGTGGTGGTACGCATGGCGCCAAGCTTCATCCGTTTCGGCTCTTTCGAACACTGGTACTACAACCGCAAGCCGGACGAACTGCAGCAACTGGCCGATTACGTCATCGACCGCTTCTACCCTTCCCTGCGCGAAGAAGAAAATCCGTATGCCGCGTTGCTGGAAGAAGTAACGCGCCGCACCGCGCGCATGATTGCGCACTGGCAGGCCGTAGGCTTCATGCACGGTGTGATGAATTCCGACAATATGTCGGTCCTGGGATTGACCCTCGACTATGGGCCGTTTGGCTTCATGGATGGCTTCGATGCCAACCAGATCTGCAACCACAGCGATGACCGCGGCCGCTACTCCTACTCGAACCAGCCGCAGATCGGCCACTGGAATTGCTACGCGCTGGCTCAAGCCCTGCTTCCGCTGATCGGCGAAGTTGAGCTGACCCAGGAAGCGCTGGACGTTTACCAGCCCGAGTTCGCCCGCCACATCGACCAACTGCTGCACTCAAAGCTCGGCTTGAGCACCAAGCAGGAAGGCGACCGCGAACTGCTCGACGGCCTGTTCGCCATCCTTCAAGCCAACCACACCGACTTCACGATCTTCTTCCGCCGCCTGAGCGGCCTGCGCGCCGGCGGCCCAGAAGGCGACGAACCATTGCGCGACCTGTTCATTGACCGCCCGGCTTTCGACACTTGGGCCGAAGCGTACCGTGCGCGCCTGCGCGCAGAAAACAGCGACGATGCCGCACGAAAACTTGCGATGGATCAGGTCAACCCCAAGTATGTGCTGCGAAACTACATGGCCCAGGTCGCTATCGAAAAGGCGCAGAATAAAGACTTTTCCGAGGTTGAGCGCCTGCTGGCCTTGCTCGAGCGTCCGTTCGACGAGCAACCCGAAAATGAACAATACGCAGGCTTCCCGCCAGACTGGTCCAGCCAGTTGTCGGTGAGCTGCTCTTCGTGAGATACCCAAAATGAGCGACAAAGTAGTCAAGACCGACGCGGAATGGCGCGCGCAACTCGATCCGATGGAATACCAGGTAACCCGCCATGCCGCCACCGAGCGGGCCTTCACCGGCAAATACTGGGACCACCACGAACACGGCATCTATACCTGCGTTTGCTGCAATACGCCGTTGTTCGAATCGGATGCCAAATTCGACTCAGGCTGCGGCTGGCCAAGCTACTTCAAAGCCCTCAATCCGGCCAATATCATAGAGAAAACGGACCGTTCGCATGGTATGCTGCGCACCGAAATCATCTGTGCAGTATGTGATGCCCACCTGGGCCACGTCTTCCCCGATGGTCCGCCGCCGACCGGACTGCGCTATTGCATAAATTCGGCTGCGCTGCGCTTCGAACCAAAGCCTTAATAAGATGAAGATTATTTTTGACCTCTTTCCGCTGATCCTCTTCTTCGTCAGCTACAAATTTGCCGGCAGCCACCAGGAAGCCGCGCACGCCATGCTGAATGCCCACCTTGGCGGTTTGGTGTCCGGTGGCGCAATTCCAGCGTCGCAGGCGCCGATCGTGGTTGCCACCATCGTCGGTATTATCGGCACGGCTGCACAAGTGTTATATCTGTTGGCTCGCCGCAAGAAAGTCGATGGCGCGCTATGGGTTTCCCTGGTAGTGTTTATCGTATTCGGCGGCATGACTATCTATTTCCATGACGACGACTTTATCAAGTGGAAGCCGACCATTATTTATTGGCTGCTCGCGACCGCAATGCTGGTTGCCTATCGCTTCTTTGACAAAAACATGATTCGCCTCGCGATGGAAAAGCAGGTACAACTGCCAGAGCATGTCTGGGTGCGCCTGCATTTCATGTGGATGACCTTCTGGCTGGTGCTGGGCTTCGTTAACCTGTTTGTCGCCTTCGTCCTCTTCAAGTCGGATAACGATGCCTGGGTCAATTTCAAGGCATTCGGCGTCACCGGACTGATGCTGGTGTTCTTTATCGCCCAGGCTTTCTACCTTTCTAAACATATTAAGGATGAAGCATGAGTGACCCGCGCCTGGCCAAGATTCGCGAGCGTCTTGAAGCTGCCCTGTCCCCTTCGGAAATCGTGTTGGATGATGAATCCGCGCTGCATGCCGGCCATGCCGGCGCAGCCTCCGGCGGCGGTCATTACAGGTTGAAAATTGTCTCTATTAAATTCGAGGGTGTGAAACTCGTCATGCGCCATCGTCTGGTGTATGATTCCGTGCACGATATGATGCATAAAGAAATTCATGCATTGGCCATTACCGCATTGGCACCGTCCGAAGTATGATATGCGCGGAGTTTTTGGGAAACATCAAAAAGAACCTCGATCGTTGAATAGTAGAGACATCTCGGCGAACCAGCCCAAAATCCCCGCAATTCAGTAAACTTTCCCTAGGAATTGAACTAAATGACTTTCAAGCCAGCCCGCTTGCTGCTCGCACTTATCGCCGTTGCCGCTGCACCAGCTTTCGCCCAGAACGCCGCTGTCGTCAATGGCAAAGCCATCCCGACCGCCAAAGTTGACGCCCTGGTCAAGCAAGTCGTTGCCCAAGGCCAGCAGCAAGACACTCCACAACTGCGCGAAATGATCAAGAAGTCCCTGATCGGCCGCGAAGTAATGATCCAGGAAGCGGAAAAGCAAGGCCTGGCCAAGAGCAAGGACGTTACCACTGCTCTGGAACAGGCCCGCCAGGACATCATGCTGAACGCCCTCGCTGCTGACTACATGAAGAAGAACCCGGTTGGCGACGCCGAGATCAAGGCTGAGTACGACCGCGCCGTTGCCGCCGAAGGCGACAAGGAATACCACGTACGCCACATCCTGGTGGAAACCGAAAAAGAAGCGACCGA
>JBCNOX010000248.1:0-7292 GCA_039593645.1 Pseudoduganella sp. | reverse complement strand
CGGCCGATTCCGTAATAATATTTGCAGCATTGTGGCTTTCATACGAAGCCGCAAGCCATTGCTTACTTGCGAATGTTGTATTATGCGCGCTGCCGCATACACCGACGAGAACTATAAATATGAGTAAAGCCCTCATCATCGCTGAGAAACCTTCTGTCGCGAACGACATCGCGAAAGCCCTTGGCGGCTTCAGCAAGCACGATGAGTATTTCGAATCCGACGAGTACGTGCTGTCTTCCGCAGTGGGTCACTTGCTGGAAATCGCCGTGCCGGAAGAGCACGACGTCAAGCGCGGCAAATGGACCTTCACCCATTTGCCGATGATCCCGCCGTACTTTGCGCTGAACCCGATCGCCAAGACCGAATCGCGCCTCAAGGTGCTGAACAAGCTGATCAAGCGCAAGGACGTCACCACCCTGATTAACGCATGCGACGCGGGCCGCGAAGGTGAACTGATCTTCCGCCTGATCGCGCAGAATGCGAAAGCCAAGCAGCCGGTCAAGCGCCTGTGGCTGCAGTCGATGACGCCGACCGCGATCCGCGACGGTTTCACCCACCTGCGCAGCGACGAGGAAATGCTGCCGCTGGCCGATGCCGCGCGCTGCCGCTCGGAAGCGGACTGGCTGATCGGCATCAACGGTACCCGCGCCATGACTGCCTTCAACTCGAAAGAGGGCGGCTTCTACCTGACCACCGTCGGCCGCGTGCAGACGCCGACCCTGTCGATCGTGGTCGAGCGCGAAGAGAAGATCAAGAATTTCGTGTCGCGCGATTACTGGGAAGTGCGCGCCGAGTTCGTGTGCGCCGCCGGCATCTATGAAGGCCGCTGGCTGGACACCAACTTCAAGAAGGACGAGAACGATCCGGAGAAGAAGGCCGAGCGCCTGTGGAGCAAGGCAGCCGCCGATTCGATCGCGCTGGCTTGCAAGGGCAAGCAGGGCAATGTCACCGAGGAGTCGAAGCCGACCACCTCGATGTCGCCAGGCCTGTTCGACCTGACCTCCCTGCAGCGCGAAGCCAACTCGCGCTTCGGCTTCTCTGCCAAGAACACCCTGGGCCTGGCGCAGGCGCTGTACGAAAAGCACAAGGTGCTGACTTACCCTCGTACCGATTCGCGCCACCTGCCGGAAGACTACCTGCCTACCGTCAAGGACACGCTGGAAGTCCTGAAGGACAACCACAACTACAACCAGTTCGCCAAGCAGATCCTGGACAAGGGCTGGGTCAAGCCGAACAAGCGCATCTTCGACAACGCCAAGATCAGCGACCACTTCGCGATCATCCCGACCGGCATCCAGCCGAAGGGCCTGTCGGAGCCGGAACAGAAGCTGTACGACCTGGTCACCCGCCGTTTCATGGCGGTGTTCTTCCCGGCCGCGGAATTCCTGGTCACCACCCGCTTCACCGAAGTGGCTGGCCACCAGTTCAAGACCGAAGGCAAGGTGATGACCAATCCGGGCTGGATGGCAATTTACGGCAAGGATGCCGCCGGCGACGACGACAAGGAAGGCAGCGGCGGCAACCTGGTGCCGGTGGCCAAGGGCGAGAAAGTCCTGACCGAGAAAGTCACGCCGAACGGCCTGGTCACCAAACCGCCTGCACGCTATACCGAAGCGACGCTGTTGTCGGCAATGGAAGGCGCTGGCAAGCTGGTCGACTCCGACGAGCTGCGCGATGCCATGGCCGGCAAGGGCCTGGGCACGCCGGCAACCCGTGCCGCCATCATCGAAGGCCTGCTGGGCGAGAAATACCTGCTGCGCGAAGGCCGCGAACTGATGCCTACCGCGAAAGCGTTCCAGCTCATGACGCTGCTGCGCGGCCTGGGCGTGAGCGAACTGACCGCGCCGGAACTGACCGGTGAGTGGGAATACAAGCTGTCGCAGATGGAGAAGGGCAAGATCTCGCGTGAAGAATTCATGCGCGAAATCGCCCAGATGACCCAGATCATCGTCAAGCGCGCCAAGGAATACACGGACGACACCATTCCGGGCGATTACGCCACGCTGAAGACGCCGTGCCCGAATTGCAGTGGCGTGGTCAAGGAAAACTACCGCCGCTTCGCCTGCACCAAATGCGAATTCTCGATGACCAAGGTACCTGGCGGCCGCCAGTTCGAGATCGAGGAAGTGGAACAGCTGCTGCGCGACCGCACCATCGGCCCGCTGCAAGGCTTCCGTTCCAAGATGGGGCGTCCGTTCGCGGCGATCCTGCGCATCGTGCGCGATGAAGAGATCAAGAATTTCAAGCTGGAGTTCGACTTCGGCCAGAACGACGAGGAAGGCGAGGACGGCGAAGGCGTCGACTTCAGCGGCCAGACGCCGCTCGGCCCTTGCCCGAAGTGCGCCGGCGGCGTGTACGAGATGGGCCTGGCCTATACCTGCGAAAACCAGGTAGCCAAGCCGAAGACTTGCGACTTCCGTTCCAGCCGCATCATCCTGCAACAGGAGATCCTGCCGGAGCAGATGGCCAAGCTGCTCAACGAAGGCAAGACCGACCTGCTGCCGGGCTTTATCTCGCAGCGTACGCGCCGGCCGTTCAAGGCCTTCCTGGTGCGCGGCAAGGACGGCAAGATCAGCTTCGAGTTCGAAGAGCGCAAGGGCAAGCCGGCAGCGGCCAAGAAAACGGCAGCGAAGGGCGACGGCGCGGAAGGTGCGGCCGAGGCGGCACCAGCCGCCAAGCCTGCGGCCAAGAAAGCCGCCGCGAAAAAGGCTCCTGCCAAGAAAGCAGCGGCCAAGAAGCCGGCAGCGAAAAAGGCAGCCGCCAAGAAAACCGCGGCAGCGGAATAAACCAACGGGACCCGCGCGGTCCCGTTTTACTTTGTTCGAGCAGATGAAGAAATCCCGCTGGGCGGCGATTGCTGCCACCATGCTTGTAGCCGGCGCATCGCAGGCTGCCGTCGACCGCATCGAAATCACTGAGCGCGTGCCATTCGCGCCGGGCGTCAAGTTCGGCGAGGCAGGGGAGTATGAAAAGCTGCGCGGCATCGCCTACTTCTCGCTGAATCCGAAGGCAAGCGCCAACCTGTCCATCGTCGACCTGAGGCGCGCACCGCGCGACAAGCGCGGCATGGTGCGCTTTTCCAGCGAGTTCGTGCTGCTGCGCCCTGCGAGCGGCAAGACCGGCACGCTGGTGTATGACGTCAACAACCGCGGCAACATGGTGATACTGGGCCAGCTCAATGGCAAGTCGCCGAAGAACAATGACCCCACTAGCGCGGAAGATGCCGGCGACGGGTTCATGATGCGCCACGGCTTCAGCATGCTGTTCTCGGCCTGGACCTGGGACGTGGCGCCGCCGCCGGCCGGGGGGAAGCCCTTGATTTTCAAAGCGCCGGTGGTGAAAGGCCCGCGCGGCATGTCCGCTAATGAATTCATTGTCGACGCGCCGGCTGAAGTGGCAAGCTACGCCGGCTTGCGCGGCATCGGTTACGAGCCCGCCACGCCGAACGACCCGGAAGCTGTGCTGACCGAGCGCATGCGCCAGGGCGATATCCGCCGGCCCATCGACCGCAGCCGCTGGGAATTCGTGGCGCCGGAGCAGCCCGGCGGCCCGGGCCGCATCAGGCTGCAGGGCGGTTTCCAGCCCGGCACGATTTACGAAGTGCGCTACGAGGTGAAAGATCCGCGCGTGACGGGGGCGGGCCTGGCCGGCATCCGCGACCTGCTGGCCTTTTTCCGCGACAACCAGGTGGAAGGCGGCTCCTTGCCAAAGTCCGTGCTGATGTTCGGCTACAGCCAGGCGGCGCGCCTGATCGGCCGCATGCTGCATGACGGCCTCAATCTCGACGAGCAGGGCCGCATGGTGTTCGATGGCGCCTTGCTGGAAGTGCCCGGCGCCGGCGGATCGGGCGGCTTCAACAGCCGCTTCGTCCAGGTGACGCGCCATCCGTCAATGCTGGAAGAGCACGACTACCCGTCCGATTCCTTCCCGTTCACCAGCACCCCAACGCGCGACCCGGTGACGGGCCGCGTGGCCTCCACACTGGACCACGCCAAGGACAAGTACGGCCGCGCGCCAAAACTCCTGATTGCCAACACGTCGGCGGAATACTGGAACCGCGGCGCCTCGTTGCTCACTACGGCTCCCGATGGCGTAGGCGATGCCGCCCCGGCCGCCAACGTGCGCGTGTACGGACTGATGGGGGCGCAGCATTATGTCGGCCGCTCGCCGGCCCGCGCCCCGTTCACCGCCTGTGTATCGACCACCAATCATTACCTTCCATTGCGCGCCCTGATGCTCGCGCTGGACGGCTGGACCAGCAAGGGCACGCCGCCGCCCGCCAGCGCCTACCCGCGCCTGGAAGACGGCACCCTGGTCTCGGTAGAGGCTTACCGCAAAGCCTTCCCCGCCGTGCCGGGACTGACGCCGCCAGAGCAGAACCTGCGCGAACCGCGCCTGGATTACGGCGCGCGCTTCCTGTCGCAAGGGATTGCCGACATGGTGCCGCCGGCACAGAAGATGGCGTTCGACACCCGCGTTCCGGCGCCGGACGCCGACGGCAACGACCGTGGCGGCGTGCGCCTGGTGGAGCTGCAGGCGCCGCTCGGCACGCACACCGGCTGGAACTTGCGCGCACCGGAAACCGGCTTCGCCTGGGCCACCTCGCGCTACGATGGCAGCTTCGTGCCGTTCGCGCGCACCGAAGCCGAACGCAAGGCCGCCAACGACCCGCGGCCAAGCCTGCAGGCGCGCTACCCCAATCGCGACGCTTTCATCGCCGCTACCCGCGCGGCCGCCGCGCGCCAGGTTGCCGCGCGCCTGCTGCTGCAGGAAGATGTCGAGCGCACCGTTGCCGAACGCACCGGCCTGTACGACCGCATCCTGGCGCGCGACCCGGCCGACCCAAGCTGCATTTACCTGTATCCCAATCCCTAGTATCCCCTTTGTTCGTGTTTGTGGCCCGGCTCGCTGAAATCAGAAAGAAGAAAAATGAAAAGTGAAGATGAAATGATTCCAAATCCTGCAGAACCTCTTGCTCCCAATGATGACCCTTTGGACAGGCAATATCGAGAATATCTTGAGCAGGAAGAGCGGCGCAAACAGCAAATGAGGGAGTCCGCTGAGTTCGAGCAAGAACTTTGGGAGGCTGAAAAGGAACGGGTAAGAAAGAGTAGGGAAGAACGCCTTCGTCGTTTATTGATTGTTATGAGTATCGTCGCAGTTGGCACGCTGTTCATTTTTGCGGATCAACAGAAAGTGTCGATAGTCCAGTTTGTTTTCGAGCATTGGCAAGCGTTGGTGGGCGCATTTTTGGCGTTTATTCCATCCCTTTATATCATTGCCCCAGGTGTTTTTTCTCAAATTAGCTTCCGTGACGTTGATTTGAGGCGCCGAATTGAACAAGCAAGTTCAGGAAAGTCTCCTGCTGCGGCGTGGCCCTTCCCTACGCAGTTGGATAGCGAGAGATTTATGGAATCTTCAGAATCGGATCAAGGCCCGTCTACCGGCTTCGAAAGATATTTCGCCCAGATTGCACGACGATTTGATGAGCGTGCATCGGACGCAGAAGAAAAGGCGTCGCTGCTATTAGATAAAGGGACTACATTGACATTTGTGGGAATAGTCTTTTTTGTATTTTCGATCGTCGCTTGGCAAGTCATGGCGTGGATTCATGGCTTTAGAACAGAGTTTGTCTACGGAATTGCCTCTTGTTCAGCTCTCTTCATCTTTATTGAAGTTCTTAGCGGCTGGTACCTGAAGCAATACAGACAATACGTAGATACTGCGACGTACCTGTTAAAGATAAAGTCCATTTTTGATAAATTTATGTTGGCTTATATGGCCAGCGAGACCTTGAGCCGGCGGGCCAACATTCATGAATATAACGGATACGAAATATTGCTTTCGATGTTGGCCAAAGATATTCGATGGCCAGATTCATATCTCATCCGAAAGGCCGAAGCAAATTTTGCTCTCGAAACACTCGATGGCATCAAAGCGTTGACAGAAGCTTTGCGTAAGAAGAAGACCAAGAAACGTCCGGAAAAAAAACCGGAAGAATAATGAAAGTTCTATATGTCGCAACCGGAGGCAAGGGCTGCCGTACTGCACCAGAATTAATGCAAGGGTCAAATGAAAACGATTAGATTGCCCAATACCTTCGTCCTGCTATTCATGATCCTGGCGCTGATCGCGCTGGCGACGTGGCTGGTCCCGGGCGGCAAGTACGATACCCATCTTGTCAACGGCAAACAGTTGGTGGATCCGGCCAGCTTCCACTACATTGAAAGCAAGCCGCAGGGCCTGACCGCACTGCTGATGGCGCCAATCAAGGGCTTTGCCGAAGCGGGGCTGATTATCGGCTTCATCCTGCTGACAGGCGGCGCGTTCAACGTGCTGCACAAGACACAGGCGATCGACGCCATGATCAAGTCCATCGCCAAGGCGCATTCGCGCTCGAAGCTGGTGCGTGTTGCACTGATCCCGGTATTCGTAACGCTGTTCTCCATCGGCGGTGCTACCTTCGGCATGAACGAGGAAGCGATCCCCTTCATCCTGATCTTCGTGCCGCTGGCGCTGGCGCTCGGCTACGACACGATTACCGGCGTGTCGATTCCCTTCCTTGGCTCGCAGGTGGGTTTCTGCGCCGCCTTTCTGAATCCTTTTAACGTGGGCATCGCGCAAGGCATCGCGGGCGTGCCACTGTTTTCCGGCATCGGTTACCGTGTGATCGTCTGGTTCATCGCCACAGCGGTCACCATCATGTTCCTGATGTGGTATGCGGCGCGCATCAAGCTCCATCCCGAAAAGAGCCCGACCCATCTGCTGGACATCGAAAAGCGCGCCGAGGGCGTGGTCGATTTCAGCGACTTCGCAGGCATGACCACGCGCCACCGCCTTGTGCTGTGGATCTTCGCCGGCACGCTGGGCGGGATGGTGTTCGGCGTAGTCAAGTACGGCTGGTTTATCGAGGAGATCGGTGCTCTGTTCCTCGCCATGACGGTCGTAGTAGCTCTGGTCGGCCGCCTCGATTCCGACGAAGCGGTGACTGCGTTCGTGCAGGGCTCGAAGGACCTGGTCGGTACCGCCCTGGTCGTAGCGTTGGCCCGTGCCACCATGGTGCTCGCACGCGATGCTCACATCATCGACACCATGCTGCATGGCCTGGTGCCGCTGGTGGCGTCGTCCTCGCCTGTATTTGCAGCGCAGAAGATGTTCCTGATCCAGTCGGTGATCAACTTCTTCATCCACTCGGGCAGCGGCCAGGCGGCGCTGACCATGCCGATCATGGCGCCGCTGGCCGACCTGGTCGGCGTTTCGCGGCAGACCGCGCTCCCGGCCTTGCCGTTCGG
>JBCNOX010000247.1:0-7299 GCA_039593645.1 Pseudoduganella sp. | reverse complement strand
TTTCCCAGCCTGCGTGCGCTGTCGCACGAAGCGGGACGTTACCTGCCGCAGGTGCGCGAGATCGCGGACGCTTTCCAGCCCGATGTGCTGCTGGTGAATTCCTTCCATACCTTGCCCTTGCTGGAGCTGCTGCGCCCTCTGTATCCGGTGCCGGTGCTGCTGCGCGTGGAATCGGCCGATCCGGTGCAATTGCTTCGGCGGCGCTATTACGGCGGCGTGCCGGCGCTGGGGCGCGTCGCAGGACGCATGCGCTGGTGGCAGGTATGCGGGCAGGTGGATGCGCTCATGAGCAACGATCCGGCGGACCTGCCGCAGCTGGCGACCCTCGGCCTGCGCGGACGGCGCGCCTATTACGCCGCCCATTGCGCGCAACGGCCGGCGGACTGGCGGCCGGCGCGCGAGCGGCAGCAGGGCGAGATGATTTACGTCGGTTCGCTGATCCGCCACAAGAATTGCGAACGCTGGCTGGAGACCGTGCCGGCCATCCTGGAGCACACGCCGGTGGAGCGCTTCGTGGTGATTGGGCGCGGACCGTATGCGCACGTTGTGAAGAAGCTGCAGCAGCAGCTTGGCGATCGGGTGGAGCACGTGGAGGGCGTAACGCGCATCGAAGCCTTGCAGCGCCTGTCGTCCGCCTGGTTCGCCTACACGGAAAGCCACTCCGGCTGGGGCTTCCTGTGCGATTCATGGTCGACCCGCACGCCGGTGTTGTGCCCGCAATCGACGTTCAGCATCGTCCCGGGCTGGACCGGCATGATGCCGCAGGACGTGCCAACCATGCTGGCCACCATCAACCGCCTGTACGACGATGCCGAGTATTACAGCACGCTGCAGGACGGCGGCGCCTTGCGCTATGCGTCGGAGCATACGGCTGACGTGGTGAGCCGCCAGTACCTGCAGATCCTGCGCGAAGTGGTGGCGGAGGGGAGGCGGCCGTGATCCATGTGCTTCTTCCTCAAGCCAGCAGTTATCGCGACATCACCGAGTATCTGCGCGAACGCGGTGCGCGCGTGACGGTCGTCGGGTCGGGCACGCCGGGCATGAGCGGCAAGATGGCCATCGTGATGTCGATGTTCTCGCCCAAACTGCTGCGCTGCTTCGGACTATGGACGAAACACGACCGTGTACTGGTCGTGGGATGGCAGGCATTGCCGGTGCTGGCCATGGTCAAGGCTGGCCTGCTGCCACGCCCCGAACGCTTGCTGGTGATGAGCTGCTTCGTCCATGGCAAGCGGGCGCGCCAGCTGGCCGACCGCGTGCTGCGTGCGCTGCGCGTGCCGGGCCTGGGCTTCATCGCTTTCTCGCCGGGCGAGGCGCGCAACCTGGTGCAGAACGTCGGCATGGCGCCGCAAGACGTGCATTGCCACCTGTGGCGGCAGGAACTCGATGGCCGCGCGTCGCAGCAGGGCGATGACGGCAGCATCTTCGCCGGCGGCTTTTCCAATCGCGATTACGACCTGCTGCTGGAAGCGGCGGAACCGCTGCCGGCGCCGCTGGTGATCGTTGCTTCGCAGCGCAACCAGATCCGCCAGCCTGCGCGCAGCAGCACGCGCATCCTGCGCGACTTGCCGGAAGCCGAGTTCGAAGGCCTGCTGGCGCGCAGCAGCGTGGTGGCGATGCCGCTGCGCGGGCTCGGCGAAGCATGCGGGCAGAGCGTGTTGCTGCGCGTGCTGCGGCATGGCAAGCCGCTGGTGGCGACCCGCCACGAAGCGATCGAAGCCTATCTTGGCGAAGATTATCCAGGCTTCGTGCCGCACGACGACGTGCAGGCAATGCGTGAAGCGCTGGCACGCGTTCTGGAGCAGCCGGCGCGCCGCGAGGAGCTTGCACAGCGCGTGCGCCAGGCGGCGGGGAGGCTGGAAGGACGCGGCGAACCGGGCGCTGAAATTGAGCAGTTCTTGCTAGGATGAAGCATGGCTCGCCCAGTACGCATCTTGCAGCTCGTGCCGGAACCGTTGCCGACTTTTCGCGCCGACGTGGCGACCCTTTTCGGAAAATACCTGCCGCGCCATGGCGTGCAATGCCACCTGGTGGGCAAGGGCAGCGCGGCGCCAGCCGATGACCAGGGCTTCGCTACTTCACGGCGGGCACGGGCCGGTGCGCGCTGGAAAGCGGAACTGTCTTTCCTCTGGCTATGCCTGCGCGCTTTGCTCGGCGCCAGCCGCCGCACCCATGATGCGGTGCAGGTGCGCGACATGGTCAGCATAGGCTTGCTGGCATTGCTGGTGGCGCGCGTGAAGGGGTTGCCGATGATGTACTGGCTGTCATACCTGATGAGCGAAGGACGCATCGCGCGGGCGCAGGATGAGCTGGCGCGGTTGCAGGGCCAGCGCAGCTTGCGCCGGCTGCGGGCGCGCCTGGTGCTGGCCAAAGGCCTGGCCGAGCGCTGGCTGCTGTACAAGGTGCTGCTGCCGCGCGCCGACCACGTGTTCGTGCAAAGCGAAGCGATGGCAAGCCTGGTGGCGCGGCATGGCGTGCCGGCCGAGCGCATCAGTGCGGTGCCGATGGGCGTCGACATGGAAGCCTTGCTGCGCCCCGATGCGCGGCCGGCGCCACGCGCCTGGCCGGGCTGGGAAGGGCGGCCGGTGGTGGCCTATCTCGGCACGCTGGACCGGGCGCGCTGCCTGGAACGCGTGCTCGATGCGCTGGTGCTGGTGCGGCGCGAGTTGCCCGATGCGCGACTGCTGTTGATCGGCAGTTCGCCGCAGCCGGGCGATGTGCCGCAACTGCTTGGCGCTGCGGGCGAGCGGGGCCTGCAGGATGCGGTGCAGGTCACCGGATGGCTGCCGCCAGCGCAAGCCTGGGAATACCTGCTCGGGGCGCAAGCTGCCATATCGTACGTGCCGCGCGGCGCACTGTATGACGTCAGCTCGCCAACCAAGTTGCTGGAATACCTGGCGCTCGGCGTGCCGTGCGTCGGCAACGACATCCCGGACCAGCAGGCGGTCCTGGCGGCGAGCGGCGCGGGCTGGCTGGCGGCAAGTACGCCCGAGGCCATGGCCGAAGGCTTGCTGGCCATCTTGCGCGACCCGCAGGCGGCACGGGAGCGCGCTGCCGCCGGTCCGGCCTATATTGAAGCGGCGCGCAGCTATCGAGTGCTGGGCGAAGCAGTGGCGCAACGCTATCAGAACCTGGTGGGAGGCGATCATGCTGGCCGAATTGCGTAAGGAATTCCTGTACGGCGGCCGCGCGCTGGTGCGCGACAATGCGCTGAGCCAGCGCCTGGTGCATCGCCTGCGGCAGCATGAGCTGATGGACGACTATGCACTGAAGGTGATGGGCGACCGGCTGTTGCACCGCAGCCTGCAGGCGGCCATCGACAAGCTGCCGTATTACGCGCACATCACGCGCGATTTTTCGCCGGTCGAAGCGCGGCATGCCTTGCGCGAGCTGTTCCCCATTGTCGACAAGGCGACGTTGCTGGAGCATCCGCTGGCACTGTACCCGAACAACGGCGTCAAGCGGCCGTGGCAGGCGATTGGCAAGACCAGCGGCACAACCGGCACGCCACTGGTGATCATTCGCAGCCTGCAATCGGTGCAGATGGAGCAAGCCTTCATCAAGCGCCACTGGGCCTGGGCCGGCTACGTCGACGGCATGCCGCGCGCCACGCTGCGCGGCGACATGGTGACCGGGCTGGACCAGCAGCGTCCGCCGTTCTGGTTCGAGAACCGTTACAACCGCCAGCTGCTGCTGTCGTCGCGCCACCTGACCGACCATTGCGCCGGTCCCATCATCGACAAGCTGCGCTCGTACGCGCCGGCCATGATGCAGGCCTATCCTTCCACCGCCTACACGCTGGCACAGCAGCTTGCGCGGCGCGGCATGACCCTGAACGTGCCATACCTGTTCACTGCATCGGAGCCGCTCTACCCGCACCAGCAGGAGCTGATTCTCGAGCGCCTGGCCGGCAAGATCATGGATATGTACGGCATGGCGGAGCGGGTGGCCTTTGCGACCCAGTGCGAGTACGGCTCGATGCATGTGAATCCGGACTATTCGCACGTCGAGATCCTCGACGAGCATGGCGAGCCGACCAATGGCTACGGTTACGTGGTCGGCACCACCCTGCACAACCTGGCCATGCCGCTGGTGCGCTACCGCCTGAGCGACCGCACGCGCTGGAAGCACGGCCATTGCCTTTGCGGCCGCCCGTTCCCGATGATCGAACCGGTCACCGGCAAGCTGGAAGACCGGATCACCGGCGGCGACGGCTCCGAAGTCAGCCCTTCGGTGCTGACCTTTGCTTTCAAGGGCGTGGAGAACGTGCGCAAGTCGCAGGTGGCGCAGGTCGGGCCCGGCATGTGGGAGCTGCGGCTGGTGCCCGATGCGCGTTTCTCGCAGGCGGACCAGGACAAGCTGCTGCACAACATCCACACCCTGGTCGATGCGACGGTGCAGGTGAAAGTGGTGCTGCGCGACGATTTGCCGAATACGGCGTCCGGCAAGTTCCGCTGGGTGGTCAACGAATGGCAGGATGGGCGGCGCTCATGAAAACCATCGTGATGCTCGGGACCGGGATGGACACCATGGGCGGCATTGCCTCCGTGGTGCGGGTGTACGAGCAGGCGGGCATGTTGCGCCGCTTCGGCGTGCGTTACCTGGCGACGCATTGCGACGGCAGCAAATGGCGCAAGCTGCGCATGATGCTGTCGGCCTACGCGGCCTTCATCTGGATGCTGCTGCGCGGCCAGGTCGGGCTGGTGCACGTGCACCTGGCTTCACGCGCCAGCTTCTGGCGCAAGTCGGGCTTTTTCCTGCTGGCGTTTGCGGTACGCGTGCCGGCCATCCTGCACCTGCATGGTGCCGAGTTTGCGATGTTCTACGGGGAGGAGTGCGGCCCCTGGCGCAAGCGCTTCGTGCGCTTCATTTTCGACCGCAGCGCGCGCGTGGTGGTGCTGTCGGAAGCGTGGAAACGCTGGGTGGAAGGCATGTCGCGCAACGCGCATGTGGAAGCGATTTACAACCCGGTGCTGCTGCCGGCTGCCAGTGCATGGGAGCAGCGGCGGCGCGGCGCTGTGCTGTCCCTGGGACGGCTGGGACGGCGCAAGGGCAGTTACGACTTGCTGCAGGCCGCGGCGCGCGTGGCGCCCCAGGTATCGGCCCTGGAACTGCGGCTGGGCGGCGACGGGGAACTCGAGGCGGTGCGCGCGCGCGCAGCGCAACTGGGAATCGCCAACCAGCTCAACTTGCTCGGCTGGGTTGGCGCGGAAACCCGCCAGCAGCAACTGGCGCTCGCCTCGCTGTATGCGCTGCCCTCATATAACGAGGGCTTGCCCATGAGCGTGCTGGAAGCGATGGCGGCCGGCTTGCCGGTGCTGGCTACGCCGGTCGGCGGGATTCCAGAGGCGGTGGCTGACGGCGTCGAAGGCTTCCTCATCGAGCCGGGCGATGTCGATGCGCTGGCGGCGCGGCTGGCGCAGTTGCTGGAAGACGATGCGCTGGCGCGGCGCATGGGGGAGGCAGCGCGGCGCAAGGTGGAATCCACCTTCAGCAGCGATGCCGTTTTGCCGCAAGTTGAGCGGCTGTATCGCGACTTGGGATTTTTGCCGCAATGACTGCACTGGCCTGGAAAATCAATCGCCTCAAGCTGATGGGGCCTGCCGAAGTTATCTGGCGCGTGAACCAGCTGGCGCGCCGCAAAGCCACGGCGCTGGGGCTTGGCCTGGCCAGTTACCCGCCGGTTCCGTCACTCGATCGCTTTGGCGCGGCTTTCATCGCCGCGCCAGCGGGTGTCGACGTGGCTGCGCTGTGCGTGGCGGCCGATGCGCTGCTGGCCGGGCGCTGGAATGTATTTGCACTGGAGGGAGCGCCGCTGGGCTTCCCGCCGCAATGGAATCGCGACCCGCGCACCGGAACTACCGCGCCGATGGCACCGGGGCCGTCGATCGACTACCGTGATGCGTCGCTGGTGGGCGATATCAAGTACCTGTGGGAGCCGAGCCGCCATCTGGAGCTGGTCACCCTGGCGCAGGCGTGGCGCTGCACCGGCGAGCGGAGGTACCGCGACGGCGCACGCGCGCTGCTCGTTTCCTGGCTCGACCAATGCCCCTATCCGCAGGGCGTGCATTGGGCCAGTTCGCTGGAACTTGGCGTGCGCCTGCTGAACTGGGCCGCCGCCTGGCAGCTGCTGGCCGGCAGCCTGGACGACGACTGGCGCCATCGCTGGCTCAACGCCGTGTACAAGCATTGCCACTTCATCAGCCATCACCTGTCGCGCCACTCCTCGGCCAACAATCATCTGCTCGGCGAATATATGGGCTTGTACATCGCCAGCGTGCAATGGCCCTGCTGGCCGGAGAGCGTACGCTGGCGCGCCATGGCGGAACGCGGGCTGGCCGAGCAGGGTTTGCAGCAGAACTGGGAGGATGGCGTCAACAAGGAGCAGGCAATCTACTATCACCACGAAGTGATGGACATGATGCTGCTCTGCCAGCTCGCGGCGCAGGCCAACGGCAGCAGCTTCCCGAAGCCGTGGCTGGAACGGCTTGAGCGCATGGCGGAATTCCTGGCAGCGGTGATGGATGTGGGCGGCAACGTGCCCATGATCGGAGATGCCGACGATGCCCGCATGCTGCGTCTCGATGCATCGGCTGCGCCGCCTTACCGGTCGCTGCTCGCCAGTGCGGCGCTGTTGTTTGGCCGCGCCGATTTCAAGGCCAAGGCCGGGGGGCTGGACGACCGCAACCGCTGGCTGTTCGCCGATGCCGATGCACGCTGGGCTGCGCTGCCGCCGCCGGCGCCGGGCGCGGGCGAAACGCCGCGCACCGCATTCCCGCAAGGCGGCTACTACCTGCTGGGAAAAGATTTCGGTACACCTCAGGAAGTGCGCATGGTGGTCGATTGCGGCCCGCTGGGCTACCTGTCGCTGGCAGCCCATGGGCATGCCGATGCGCTGGCCTTCACGCTGTCGATGGGCGGGCAGGAGCTGCTGGTCGATCCCGGCACTTATGCCTACCACACGCATCGCCAGTGGCGCGATTACTTCCGCAGCACGGCTGCACACAACACCGTGCAGATCGATGGGCTGGACCAGTCGGAAATCGGCGGCAACTTCATGTGGCTGCGCAAGGCCAGTGCAGTCGCGTTGTCGCACGATGAAACTCATTTCTTTGAGGGAAAACAAGACGGCTATATGCGCTTGCGCGATCCTGTCATGCATCGGCGCATCATTCGTTTCGATTCCAAACGGAACGCGGTCATTGTTGAAGATACCCTAGAATGTTCTGGCGAGCACGAGGCAGCCCTGCACTGGCATTTTGCGGAAGGCTGCCATGCCGAAACGGTTGGGCAAGCTTT
>JBCNOX010000246.1:0-7308 GCA_039593645.1 Pseudoduganella sp. | reverse complement strand
CGTGGCCCACATATACCAGAACGGGGTTTCGAAGAATTCCGGCGACAGGTGGTCGGTGATCGGGCTGTTGCCCAGCGCGGCTTCATCGGCCTCGTGCAGCTTGAGCAGCTCCATCCGGTCGCGCAGACTGAAACCCATCGAGCTCACGTCCACCTTATGCCGATTACGGTCAACCAGGCGTGCCTGCGAGTGCGACTTATGCAGTTCGTTGAAGGCCAGCGTTTCGTCCAGCACCGTCTGCCCGGGGTGCACCAGCGATGGGATAGACGCAAACAGATCCCAGGTGCATTCGTAATTATCAGTCGTCAGCATGCGGCCGCCGCGCAGGCGGTAGCCGTCCTTCGCATTGCCCGCGCCATCAAGGCTGCCTCCCGCCACGCCCAGCGATTCGTAAATATGAATCTGCTCACCGCGCATTTTCCCATCGCGGATCATGAAGGCCGCTGCCGCCAGGTTGCCAATGCCGGCACCGACCATGTACGCCTGTTTTTCTTTTCCCATTTCGTTACTCCTTAAATGATTCGGAAGTAACTATAGGTTTTCGCGGGGCAGCTTGACTTTGACCTGGGTCAAGAACACCCCAAACGTCATGCCTTGAATGTAATCCACGGGCGGAATCGCGCGGTGACCTGTAATAAGCCCGCATCCTCCTGGGCAGTAATCACCGGGCCGATTGGTTTGTAGGCACTCGGCGCCTCTTCAATGCGCCTTTCTTCGCGTAAAGTGACACATTGCCAGGATTGCTCGCCTGGCGTGCCAGTCGGGCGCAGGGCGCGCGTTTCCTGCCTGCGTAGCCGCCGCCCGGCGCCGTGACTGCACGACCATAGCCAGTCGGCATGGCCGAGGCCCGACGCGAGGAAAGAACTATCTCCCATCGAACCTGGTATCAAGACGAACTGCCCATCATGCGCCGGTGTGGCGCCCTTGCGGTGGATGTTCATGCCATGCTCGGCCAGCACGACGTTGTGCGACACATCGACGACCAGCCGCGAAGCGGATGCGCCAACGGTTGCTTCCAGGTCTTTGCGGACCAGTTCCGCCAGCACCAGTCGGTTCACCCAGGCATAGCGGGCCGCAACGCCCATCGCTTCGAGATACTCCAAGGCGAGCGGGCCGGAAAGGCCATACAAACCACTTTCGGGATGTCGCACACCGGCTGGCCATTCCGCCCGGGCCCGGTCCATCCACGCCTGGCCAACGAAGAATCCGAGGTCACGCGAGCCGCTATGGATCATCACGACAATGTCGCCTGCTTTGAGGCCTGCGCGATAGGCTGCATGGCGATCCAGCACCTCTTCTACAACCTGCAACTCGACGAAGTGGTTGCCACCACCGGGCGTTGCGAGATTAGGGTCACGGAATATCGTGTGCCGACGGCCGGTGAACGCTTCCGGCGCATGCTTTGCGGAGCCGCCAAAGCTGTGCAGTCCGACACAGTGCGCCACTTCATCCTTCAGGCGAACGTGGTCCATTTCGCTCCACAAGCCGTCGCGGGGGATCTCGTCCAGGAAGGCTTCAGGGCCGATGTCAAACAGGGCGCGGAAGGCTGCGGTATTAGCCGGCACATCGCGGCCGTTATCGAGGAGGCTGCGCGTCAACCGCTGCACCAGGCGATCCTTGCGCGGTTCGAGCTGCTGCAGCGTATGCCCTGTGGTGAGCAAGCGCATGCCGCAGTTGATGTCAGTACCGATGGCGGCTGGAATGACAAAATCGCTGTCGGTCGCGACGATGCTTCCCACGGGCGCGATCGAACCGGGATGGAAATCGGGCGTGGCGCAAGCCTTGCAGGCCCCGCGCTCATTGTCATGACTACGCACGGACGCGAATTCAAGCAACTGGTGCACGGCCTTTTCTTCCAATGGAAGGCTGGCCGGCAAAAGTACCCGCGCCTGCGCCTTTTCATTATGGATCTGGTAGACACCATCGCGGTAGTTGACGATGATGCCGGAACGGGCAAAGGCCCGTTGAAGTCGAGTGTAATTGTTCATGGCTGCTACGGACGTGATGAGAACCCGCGAAGTTCGCGGTAGACGTCCTCTCTTGCAGCAGCGCATTCAAGGAAGGAAAAACGGCGCTAGTCTAGCACGCTTTTAAGCGGCAGTGGCTTGCGGGGTTGGGGCGGAGGAGGTGGCTTGCTGGTGCAGCATGGCGTCGAAGTCTGCGGCGGGCAGCGGGCGGGCGAACAGGTAGCCCTGGCCGTAGTCGCAGCCGGCGCCGGCCAGCAGGTCGCGCTGTTCGGTGGTTTCCACGCCTTCGGCGATCACGTTCAGGCCGAGCTTGTGGGCCATCACGATGATCGCGTCGGACAAGGCCATGTCGCTCGAATCCGGCGCCAGGTTGCGGGTGAAGCTGCGATCGATCTTCAGGTAGTCGATGTCGAACTTCTTCAGGTATGACAGCGAGGAATAACCGGTGCCGAAATCGTCCAGCGCGACCTGGATGCCGGCGTCGCGCAACTGCAGAAGCTTGTCGGTAACGCTGGTGTTTGCATCGAGCAGCAGGCCTTCCGTGATTTCCACCACGATGCTTTCGCCAGGGACGCCGAGTTGCTGCAGGTAGGCCAGCCAGTCGGCATAGGTGGCACGCTCACGCTGGAACTCCATCGGCGACTGGTTCAGGCTGACCTGGAAGCCGGGGTGTACTTCCTCACGCCAGCGCTTGACCCATTGCGCAGATTCGCGGAACACCCATTCGCCGATGTCGACAATCAGTCCGCTCGATTCGGCGAGGGGGATGAACTCCAGCGGGCTGACCATGCCGCGCTGCGGATGCTCCCAGCGGATCAGCGCTTCGGCCTTGTGGATCTTGCCGGTCGGGAGGTGCACGATAGGCTGGAAGTACAGCTTGAGCTGGTTGCCTTTCAGGGCGCCGCGCAGGTCATTTGTCAGGCGCATGCGGTTCAAGGCAGCCACCTGCAAGGCCGGCGTGAAGTAGCTGAAGCGGTTACGGCCGGCGCCCTTGGCGGCGTACATGGCCTGGTCGGCATGCTTCAGCAAGTCCTCCATATTGCCGGCATCGTCCGGATAGATCGTGATGCCGATCGAGGCCGAGACGAAGGCCTGCTCCTGCCCGAGCTGGAACGGCATGCGCAGGCTGTCGATGATGTGCTGGGCGATGTCTTCCACCCGGTCCACCTCCGACAGTTCGGGCAGGATCACGGTGAATTCGTCGCCGCCCAGGCGCGAAACGGTGTCCGACTGGCGCACGCAGGCGCCGATGCGGCGTGCCGCTTCCACCAGCAGCACGTCACCCTGGTGGTGGCCCAGGGTGTCGTTGACTTCCTTGAAGTGGTCAAGGTCGATGAACAGGATGGCGATGCGGGTGCCATCGCGGCGCGATTTCAGGATGTCGTGCTGCAGCCGGTCGAGGAACATGCGCCGGTTCGGCAGCTGCGTCAATGTGTCGAAGTTGGCTTGCTGCCAGATCAGGGCTTCTGTTTCCTTTTTCTCCGTGATGTCTTCGATCATGCACAGGTGATGCGGCTGGCTTTCCGTGCCGACGGCGTTGATCGAGACTTCCACCCACACGGAACGGCCATCGGGGCGCACCAGGCGCGTCTCCATCTTGAAGCCGTTGATCTGCTGCGCCGCCAGCTGCGCCATTTTTTCCTGTTCCGGCGCGACGTCGTCCGGATGGCAGATCTCCAGCCAGCGGCAGTGGCGCATCTCCTGCGCCGAACGGCCTGCGATTTCGGCAAAGCGCGGATTGACGTCGCGGAACTGGCCGTCGCTTGAATCGATCAGGGCAATGCCCATCGGCGCCGCTTCGAACATGGTGCGGAAGCGCTGCTCGCCTTTGCGGATGGTTTCCTCGGCGCGCGTGCGCTCGCGCGTCAGCAGGGAGAAGTGGATCATGGCGCCCAGCACCAGCAACCCTGCCGCCACGCCCAGCACGCGGTACAGCCAGGTCAGGTCCGAGCCCGGGTCGGCGTTGTACAGGAAGCCGGACCAGGTGGCGCCTTTCGGCAGCATGCCAAGTTCCGTGTAGACGTCGGCGATGTGCTGCCAGCGGTCCGGATTCATGTAGCCGATTTCGACCAGCACCGGCTGCACCAGCGGCACCATCTGGCGCGCTTCGTACAGCAGGTGCATGCGGTCGTGCTGGCGCGAATACTTGTTGAGGATCAGGTCGACGATTTCTTCCTGGTGGCTCATGGCGTACTGCCAGCCGCGCATGCTGGCGGCGCGGAAGGCGCGCACGCGGTCAGGGTGGTTCTTGATTTCCGCTTCGCTGGTGAACAGGTTGTCGCCGTAAAAGTCGATGCCGGCGGCGCGCGGGCTGTAGATGTCGTAAGGGAAGCCGAGGCGGTCCAGGTAATCCGGTTCATTGGTGACATAGATCGACATGGCGTCGACCTTGCCCTTCACCAGGTCGTCCGGATTGAAGCTATGCTCCACGCGCACCAGCTGGTTGTTGGTGATGCCTTCCTTGCGCAGGTAGGCCATGACTTCGTCGGCCTGCGTCAGTTCGTCGGTCAGGGAACCGATCATCACGCGCTTGCCGATAATGCTGCGGATGTCCGGGGCGGGGCCGGTCTGGCGCATCGCCAGCGCGTATGGCGAATGCTGGAACACTACCGCCAGCACCACCAGCGGTTTGCCGGACAAGCGCGCCAGCAGCAGGCTGCTGCTGGCAACGCCGTATTGGGCGCGGCCATCGAGCACGGCACGTTCGGGCTCGTTGCCGTCGCTGCCCTCCAGCAGTTGCACATCGAGGCCGGCATCGCGGTAGTAGCCTTTTTCCAGCGCGGCGTAATAGCCGGCGAACTGGAACTGGTGGCTGTGCTTCAGTTGCAGCGTGACGCGTTCCTGCGCCTGCGCCCAGGGCGCAGATGTCAACAGCAGCAGAGATATGAACAGGCCAGCCAGGAAGTGGGGCACGTTTTCGTCCGGATACAAGTTGGCAGAGTCTACAAGCCGATTGTATCCGCTTCACGGCATGCGGCGCGCCGAAGTGTGGCTTTCCTGCTGCAAAATCCTATGGATTTGCAGCAGGTGATAGCACATTAGCGATTTACTTACGGCCTGGACGGCCGCCAGTCTTGGCCGGAGCGGCCTTGGGTTTGACTTTGATCGTGTCGAGGATGGATGGACGAGCCTTGGTTTCCACCGTGGCGCGTGCCGTCAGCGAACCGGTCAGCGCATTCGGCTTGCCGCCGCGTGCAATATGGGCCGGCGGCGGCAGGCCGGCGCCGCGCTTCTGCTGGCCCGGGGCCAGGGTCGGCATGGCGCGCTTGCCCTGCGCCGGCTTGAAGTGCTCCTCGCCCACGCGGTATGGCGGAATCAGGTGGCGTTCGCCATCGCCGATCAGGTCGCCACGCCCCATGCGGCGCAGGGTCTCGCGCAGGATCGGCCAGTTCTTCGGATCGTAGTAGCGCAGGAAAGCCTTGTGCGCCTGGCGCTGCTTCAGCGTGCGCGGGGTTTCCACGGTTTCCGAATTCTCGGTGACCTTGTGCAGCGGGTTCTTGCGCGAATGGTACATGGCCGATGCCATCGCCATCGGGGTCGGCATGAAGGTCTGCACCTGGTCGAGGCGGAAGTTGTTCTTCTTCAGCCACAGGGCCAGGTTCAGCATGTCCTCGTCCGTCGTGCCCGGATGGGCGGCGATGAAGTAAGGAATCAGGTACTGCTTCTTGCCTGCTTCCAGCGAGTACTTCTCGAACATCGCCTTGAATTCGTCGTAAGCGCCAATGCCCGGCTTCATCATCTTGCTCAGCACATTGGTTTCGGTGTGCTCGGGGGCGATCTTCAGCAGGCCGCCCACGTGGTGGGTCACCAGCTCTTTCACGTATTCCGGCGAACGTACGGCCAGGTCGTAGCGCAGGCCGGACTGGATCAGGATCTTCTTCACGCCCTTGATCTCGCGCGCCTTGCGGTACAGCTGGATCAGCTTGCTGTGGTCGGTGCCCAGGTTGACGCAGATCGACGGGTAGACGCAGGACAGGCGGCGGCAGGTCTCTTCAATCGACTTGTCCTTGCACGACAGGCGATACATGTTCGCGGTCGGGCCGCCCAGGTCGGAGATGATGCCGGTGAAGCCCTTGGTCTTGTCGCGGATATGCTCGATCTCGCGCAGGATGGACGGCTCGGAACGGCTCTGGATGATGCGGCCTTCGTGCTCGGTGATCGAGCAGAAGGTGCAGCCGCCGAAGCAGCCGCGCATGATGTTGACCGAGAAGCGGATCATTTCCCAGGCCGGGATATTGGCGTTGCCGTAGCTTGGGTGCGGGGCGCGCGAGTACTCCATGTCGTACACGCCGTCCATTTCGTCCATGGCCAGCGGCAGCGGTGGCGGGTTCATCCACACGTCGCGGTCGCCGTGCTGCTGCACCAGCGCGCGCGCATTGCCCGGGTTGGATTCGAGGTGGAACACGCGCGAGGCGTGGGCGTACATCACCGGATCGTCCTTCACCACCTCGTACGATGGCAGGCGCACCACGGTCTTGTTGTGCTTTTCCTTGGCGGCGGCCAGGCGCTCTTCGCGGGTCATGATGATGACCGGCTTGACCACCGGTTCCGGCGCGGCGTTCTCGGTGGCGCATTCCTTCTTGTCCTCCTTCGCCATGGCGTAAGGATCGGGATGCGGGTCGACGCGCCCAGGCACGTCCACGCGGTTCGAGTTGTGCACTGCCCATTCAGGCGATGGCAGCCAGCCGTGCGGTACCAGGAAAGCGGTGCCGCGCAGGTCTTTGATCTCCTTGATCTTCTCGCCCATGTCCAGGCGGCGCGTCAGGTCGACCAGTGCGCGTTCGGCGTTACCGAAGATCAGCAGGTCGGCCTTGGACTCGGTCAACACCGACTTGCGCACCTTGTCCGACCAGTAGTCGTAGTGGGCGATGCGGCGCAGCGACGCTTCGATCGAGCCGATCACGATCGGCGTGCCGGGGAAGGCCTCGCGCGCCTTCTGGGCGTACACGGTGACGGCGCGGTCGGGGCGCTTGTTCGGCTCGGCGTTCGGGGTGTAGGCGTCGTCGGAACGGATCTTGCGGTCGGCCGTGTAGCGGTTGACCATCGAGTCCATATTGCCGGCGGTGATGCCGTAGTACAGGCGCGGCTTGCCCAGCACGCGGAACGATTCGACGTTGTGCCAGTCAGGCTGGGCGATGATGCCCACGCGATAGCCTTGCGATTCCAGCAGGCGGCCGACCAGGGCCATGCCGAAGCTTGGGTGGTCGATATAGGCGTCGCCGGTTACCAGGATAACGTCGCACTGGTCCCAGCCCAGGGCGTCCATTTCGGCGCGGGACATGGGAAGGAAAGGCGCAGCAGAAGCACGCGCAGACCGCTTGGCAACGGCCGCGAAAAGATT
>JBCNOX010000245.1:0-7332 GCA_039593645.1 Pseudoduganella sp. | reverse complement strand
GCCGGTTTCAACTCTGCTTGCTCCTTGGTAAAATATCTCTTTGGGCGACAGCCTAGCTTTCGAGAATTGCAAATGAGCCAACATTTTTCCGGCAGCCTGTTCATGGTTGCTGCACCATCCGGCGCCGGTAAATCAACGCTGGTCAATGCCCTGCTGGCGCAGGAACCAGCCATCAAGCTGTCGATCTCGACCACCACGCGCCAGCCGCGTCCGGGCGAGCAGCATGGCCGCGAGTACTTCTTCACCAGCGCGGAAGACTTCCGCAAGCGCGCCGCCGACGGCGAATTCCTCGAGTGGGCCGAAGTGCACGGCAATTACTACGGCACCTCGCGCATCTTCGTGGAAGAGCAGATGAAGGCCGGCACCGACATCCTGCTGGAGATCGATTGGCAGGGCGCGCGCCAGGTCAAGAAGCAGTTCCCGCAGGCGGCCGGCATCTTCATCCTGCCGCCATCGTTCGCGGCGCTGGAAGAGCGCCTGCACAAACGCGGCCAGGACGAGGTCCACGTGATCAACCGCCGGCTGCTGGCGGCGGGCGGCGAAATCGCCCACGCGCCCGAGTTTGAGTATGTTATTATCAACGAAGAGTTCCCGGTCGCCTTGTCGGAGCTAAGCGCGATCGTCCGATCGGCCCGTTGCCGGTTTGCGCAACAAGCCGCCCGCAATGCCAGGTTGATGTCCGAACTGGGCATCCACGCCGACCACGCAGAATAATCACCGACGCATCAAGTACCGCATTTACCCAGGAGTTAAGCATGGCCCGTATTACTATTGAAGATTGCCTGAAAAACGTACCTAACCGCTTCCAGCTGACCCTGGCAGCCACCTACCGCGCACGCCAGCTGCTGCAAGGCCACACCCCTAAGGTCGAAGCCAAGGACAAGCCAACCGTCGTCGCCCTGCGTGAAATCGCCGCCGGCAAGGTAGGCCTGGAAATGCTGAAAAAGGTCCCTATGTAAGCTGGGAACCTTTTTGTTCCCGATATGAACCTGACTTCCGCAGATCCCAACATCAGCGAACAGCCCGCACGGCGGGCACGGCGCCCGGCTAAGCAACAGCCGGGCGTTGACGTTTCTGCACAAGCGATTTCCACCTCGCCGCTGGCCGCACCGGCCGTGGCTACGGGCGTTGCGACCATCACCCACCTGACCGAAAAACTCGCCGAGTACATGGGCGAGGCCGACCTGAAAAAGGTCAAGGAGGCCTACCGCTTCTCGGACGAGATGCACCTGGGCCAGGTCCGCAAGTCGGGCGAACCGTACATCTCGCACCCGATCGCGGTGGCCGAGATCTGCGCCGACTGGAAACTCGACGCGCAAGCCATCATGGCCGCGCTGCTGCACGACGTGATGGAAGACCAGGACGTCAAGAAGGACGAGCTGATCGAACGCTTTGGCGCGCCGGTGGCGCACCTGGTGGACGGTTTGTCGAAACTGGAAAAAATCGAGTTCCAGAGCCAGATCGAAGCGCAGGCCGAAAACTTCCGCAAGATGCTGCTGGCCATGGCCTCGGACGTGCGCGTGATCCTGATCAAGCTGGCCGACCGCCTGCACAATATGCGCACGCTGGAAGTGATGATCCCGGCCAAGAAGCGCCGTATCGCGGCCGAGACGATGGAAGTCTACGTGCCCATTGCGCACCGCCTCGGCCTGAACAACATCTACCGCGAGCTGCAGGACCTGTCCTTCTCCCACCTGTACCCGGTGCGCTACCACGTGCTGTCCAAAGCCGTGAAGGCCGCACGCGGCAACCGGCGCGAGGTGGTGTCGAAGATCCTGGACGCGGTGAAGAACACCCTGTCGATGGCAGGCATCGAGGCCGAAGTCTACGGCCGCGAGAAAACCCTGTACGGCATCTACAAGAAGATGCGCAACAAACACCTGTCGTTCTCGCAGGTGCTGGACGTGTACGGCTTCCGCGTGGTGGTCGACAGCTTCCCGAACTGCTACGTGGCGCTGGGCACCCTGCACTCGCTGTACAAGCCGATGCCGGGCAAGTTCAAGGACTACATCGCGATCCGCAAGCTGAACGGCTACCAGTCGCTGCACACCACCCTGATCGGCCCTTACGGCACCCCGGTGGAATTCCAGATCCGCACCCAGGAAATGCACCGCACCGCCGAATCGGGCGTGGCCGCGCACTGGCTGTACAAGAGCAACGACGCCAACATCTCGGACATGCAGCAGCGCACCCACGCCTGGCTGCAATCGCTGCTCGACATCCAGCAGCAGACCGGCGACTCGGCCGAATTCCTGGAGCACGTCAAGGTCGACCTGTTCCCCGACTCGGTCTACGTGTTCACGCCGAAATCGAAGATCATCGCCCTGCCGCGCGGCGCCACCCCGATCGACTTTGCCTACTCGATCCACACAGGCATTGGCGACCACACGGTATCGGTCAACATCAACGGCGAAGCGGCCCAGCTGCGCACGGAACTGCGCAACGGCGACATTGTCGAAATCGTCACCGACCCGAACTCGCGCCCGAGCCCGACCTGGCTGTCGTTCGTGCGCACCGGCAAGGCGCGTTCCGCGATCCGCCACCACCTGCGCACCATCAACCTGCCGGAATCGATCCGCCTCGGCCAGCAACTGCTGGCGCAGGCGCTGGATGCGATCAATGTGCCGGGCGAACTGCCGCCGCCATTGATGGAACGCCTGCTGAACGAATCGTCGGCCAAATCGATGGAAGAGCTGTATGCCGACATCGGCATCGGCAAGCGCATGGCCGCGCTGGTAGCGCGCCATATCTTCGGCCTGCTGGGCGGAGAATCGGCCAGCGTGCCGATCGAGCACACCAGCGCAAAAGAACTCGACCCGGTCACCATTTACGGCAGCGAAGGCGTGTCGGTGCAGCTGGCGCCATGCTGCCTGCCGATCCCCGGCGATCATATCATCGGCCAGTTGCGCCGCGACCAGGGCTTGCAGGTGCACACCGGCGACTGCTCGGTGGCCAAGCGTTCGAAGCAGAAAGAACCCGAGCGCTGGATCGCAGTGAAATGGGGCACCGAAATCAACCGCCGCTTCGACAGCCGGATTCGCCTGATCATCAACAATGAGAAAGGGATCCTGGCGCGCGTGGCTGCCGAGATTGGCGAAAGCGATGGCAACATCACCTTCGTCGGCATGGACGAGGATCGCGAACACGTCCTGCACCAGCTGCGCTTCACAATCCAGGTAAAGGACCGCGTCCACCTGGCAGCCCTGATCCGCAACGTGCGAAAAGTAGCCGGCGTCAACCGCGTCACCCGCGAGCGCGCATAGCGGAGTGTCAGACCCTGCGGGTCTGACACCGGTTTACCGGTTTTCGCAAAGCAGCATCGCCTTTAATCGCGAACCTGATTCTCTCCAGATCTTTCTCCGCCAGCGGCATATCGAACAGTGCCCGATAAGCCTGTCTGCGCGCTTCATCATTCAGGCCAAGTCCGAGGTAGACCTCATGCGGGCAAAGTAAGTAGTCTTCCTTTCCTTCCGCATTTCCCCGATAACTCGACCATTTATAGCCGCCCGGAAAGTCCACTATGCCGGCCCGCACGGGATTCAGCTCGATATAACGCTGGCACATCAACAGGTAAGCACTGCTGTCAATTTGAGAAGAGTGGTAGCGCTTATCCCACATCGTTCCGCTACCGCCCCACCGGACGTGGCGCCAGAGCGCGGTTCTCTGCGCGAGTGACTTCATCAATGAGGCTTGCGAGTTTTGCTCGCGTATGCTGACCAGCAAATGGAAGTGGTTGCTCATCAGCACATAGGCGTGGATGTCACAACTTGATTTGACGCTATGTTCCTTGAGCAAATCGAGGAATCCGTGCCGTTCTTCGTCATCGTGAAACACATTGGCGCCGTTGTCGCCGCGCTGAGTGAGATGCAGGCAAGTGCCAACTGGATAATTTCTTAAGGGACGGGGCATTTCCATTCTCCTTTAAAACCGGTAAACCGGTGTCTGACCCGCAGGGTCAGACACCGCCTGTTCAAAGGATAGCGGTGCTGTTTTTGTCTACTTTGTGCGGGCGCAATTCACGTCTATTCGTAACGCAGGGCTTCGATCGGGTCGAGCTTGGCGGCTTTGGCTGCCGGTAATACGCCGAAGATCACGCCGACGCCGGCGGAGAACATCACCGACAACGCTACTGCCCACCACGGCACGTAGGCGCCGGGGAAGTCGGGAATCACACTGGCGATGGCGTGGCCAAGGCCGTACCCTAACAACACGCCAATCGCGCCGCCCAGCATCGACAACGTCACCGCCTCGATCAGGAACTGCATCAGGATATCGCGGCTGCGCGCACCGATCGCCTTGCAGATCCCGATCTCGCGCGTGCGCTCGCTGACCGACACCAGCATGATGTTCATGATCCCGATGCCGCCCACCAGCAGCGCGATACCCACCACGCCGCCCATCACCAGCGTCACCGTGGTGGTCACCGTCTCGAAGCTCTTGAGGAACTGGTCGGAAGACTGGATCTCGAAATCATCCTTCTGGTCGCCGCGCAGACGGTGCGCTTGCCGCATCACCGTCGCAATGCGCGACTTGAGTTCTTCGGTACGTCCGATATCGCTGATCGACACCGTGATAGACATGCTCGGCTTGTGCGTGTTCCCGATCAGGCTTTGGCCCGTACGGAACGGAACCAGCACCTGGTCATCCTGCGACATGCCGAGGATCTCGCCCTTCTTCTCCAGCACACCGACAATCTTGAACCACTCTCCGGAGAACTGGATGAACTCACCCAGCGGATTCTCCGGCAAGCGCAGCATCTCAATCATCTTCTCACCAATCACGCAGACGCGCCGTCCGCCCGCATTATCGGATTCGGTGATGAAGCGCCCCAGCCGCGGATAAGTGCCATTCACCTCCATGAATGCCGCCGTCACCGCTAACTGCTGGCGGCTGGAAGCGGTCTGGTTGCCGTAGCGGACTTCGCCGCCCGGGAACATGAAAGCTGGACTGAGTTCGCGAATGCCGTCGACGTGCCCGCGCAACTGCTCCACATCTTCAAACTGCAGGTAGTTGACCTTGCCCCGCATGACATCCTTGAAGTCGTTTTTTGCATGCACCGTCAGCGCATTGCCGCCCAGGCCTTCGAACTGGCGCGTGATCGATTGCGACAAGCCCTGGATCAGCGATATCACGGTAATCACCGAGGCCACGCCGATAATGATGCCAAGCGATGTCAGAAAGCTGCGCATGCGATGCGCGCGGATCGCGGCCATCGCCGAGCGCAGCGCTTCGATAAAGATATACATGCCTTAAGCTCCCGCCACGCGTTGGTCGGACAGGATGCGCCCATCCTGCAGGCGCACGATGCGCTGGCATTGTTCGGCGATGTCCGGCTCGTGCGTCACCATCACCACGGTCTGGCCGTTGCGGTGCACGTCCTTGATCAGCGCCATGATCTCGCGCGTGGTGGCCGAATCCAGGTTGCCGGTCGGTTCGTCAGCCAGCAGGATCGATGGCTTGCCCACCAGCGCGCGCGCAATCGCCACGCGCTGCCGCTGCCCGCCCGACAGTTCGTTCGGCCGGTGATGCATGCGCTCGCCCAGCCCCACGTGCTCGAGCGCTTCGCGCGCCATGCGCTTGCGCTCCGATGGCGGGATGCCGCGATAGATCAGCGGCTGCGCCACGTTGTCCAGCGCCGTATGCCGCGGCAGCAGGTGGAAGCTCTGGAAGATGAAGCCGATTTCCTCGTTGCGCACCTGGGCCAGGTCGTCGCTGGCCATGGTCGCCACGTCCTTCCCGTTCAGGAAATAGGTGCCGGCGCTGGGACGATCCAGGCAGCCGACGATATTCATCATGGTCGACTTGCCGGAGCCGGAAGCGCCGATAAAGGCCACCAGTTCGTTACGCTCGATATGCAGGTCGACGCCCTGCAGTGCATGCACGGTCTGGTCGCCCATCTGGTACTGCTTGGTGATACCGGTCAGCGTAATCACTGCTTGCTTCCATCCGCGACTTTGAGCGGTTTAGCCTCCACCGCCTTGGCCTTGACTGCGACGCCCTCACGCAAGTCGCGCAGGGTGCGTGCCGGTCCCACCGCCACGGTCTCGCCCAGCGCCAGGCCCTTGGTGATTTCCTGGTTGCTGTCGTCCGACAGGCCCAGTTCCACCGTGCGCTTCTTCGCCACGCCATCGACAATCGCAAACACATAGTTGCTGCGCTTGCCCTTGCCTTCCGACGCTTCGGTCAGTTGCACTGCCTGCAGCGGAACCACCGGCCGCGGCGCGCCGTCGCCGGTCACGATCTCCGCGCGGCAGCTCATGCCGGAACGCAGCGCCAGCTGGTGCGGCGCCAGCTTTACCTTGACCACATAGCTGCGGCCCTGGCTGGCAGCCTGGCCCATGGCCTGGGGTTTCGGCGCCAGCGAGACCGATTCCACCGTGCCGGCCAACGGACGGTCGGCATAGGCCGACGGGAAGATGCGGGTCTTCAGGCCCGCCGCGACGTTAGCGATATCGCCTTCGTCGACGTTGACTTCCGCGATCATCGAACTGACGTCGGCAATGGTCATCAGGCTGGAGCCGGCAATGCCGGTGGCGCTGGCCACGGCCGTTTCGCCGGCCTTGATCGACACGCTGGTCGCCGTGCCGGAGATCGGCGCCCTGACCTCGGTCTTGGCCAGGCGTTCCTGCGCCAGCGCCAGCATGGCCGCGGCCTGCTGGCGGCTCTCGCGCGCGCTGCGCAGCGCCACCACCGCCAAATCGACCGCCAGCTTCGCATCGTCGAGGCGCGACACGTCGATGAACTTCGCGGCGGCCAGTTGGCGCGAGCGCTCCAGCTTGCGCTGCTGGTTATCGAGATCGATCTGCGCGCGGTCGACGCTGACGGCCGCGTTGCGCACCGCGGCTTCCTGCTGCGCCACGTCGGCCTTGTAGGTGCTCGGATCGAGACGCAGCACGACCTGCCCTTTCTCGATCTTGTCGCCTTCCTTCACCAGCACCTCGGCCACCTTGCCGATCACCTCCGGCGAAAGCTGCACCTCCTGGCGGAATACCAGGCTGCCCGATGCCAGCACAGCCGGATAGATCGCCTTGTTCTCGACCTTGGCCAGTTCGGCCTCGATCCTCGGCGGCGGGCTGCCGAACTTGATCGCCAAGGGAACGCCGATCATGGCCGCGATCACGGCCAATGCAATCAGTTTGCGCTTCATGGCCACCTCAGTTTTGGAACAGGACCCAGGCGGCCCAGCAGCCATAAACCAGCACATACGGCAGGGCGGCAATGACAGCGCAGGTAGTGGTGCTCTTGCCGGTCCAGGTGCGCAGGCCAATCGTGCTCAGCACAATGACCCAGATGTCGGTGACCTTGATGGCACTGGCGATGCTGAACCATGGC
>JBCNOX010000244.1:0-7401 GCA_039593645.1 Pseudoduganella sp. | reverse complement strand
CGCGACCTGGCGGCTACCGCCAACCTCGACCTGCCCATGTATCCGCTGAAAGGCTACAGCCTGACGGCGCCGATCCGCAGCGAGCACGTGGCGCCCAATATCAGCGTGACCGACTTTGAGCGCAAGACGCTGTATGCCCGCATCGGCAAGGAATTGCGCATTGCCGCCATGGTCGACATGGTGGGCGAAAGCACGCGCATCGACCGGCGCCGCATCGCCAGCCTGGCGCGTCTGGCGCGCGAATCGATGCCGCACGCAGCCGATTATGACAAGGCTGAAGCCTGGGCCGGCCTACGTCCCGCCACCCCGAACAGCGCCCCGATCATAGGACCCACGCCTTATCCCAACCTGTGGCTGAACGTCGGCCATGGCCCGCTCGGGTTCACCTTCGCCTGCGGCAGCGCCAGCCTGCTGGCGACCCTGATGCGCGGCAAAGAGCCGCCTTTTGAGCTCGACTGCCTGGCCTACAAGGTCTAGCCCAGGTATTTCGGTGGGACGTTACCGGTCAGCCAAACACCGTTTTCAGAAACGTAGAACAGGTGTCCATCACGGGCCATCTGGCCCGACTCCACCGTCAATACGACGGGCTTGCCGTGGCGGCTGCCGACTTTTTCGGCAGCCGCCAGGTCGGATGAGAGGTGTACGTGCTGGCGGAAAGCCGAATGCAGTCCCTTCTCGCGGATCGACTCGAGGAAGCGCGTGGCGGTGCCGTGGTAAAGCCGCTCCGGCGGCGTTTGCGGCGCAAGGCCGAGCGCGATGTCGACGGAATGGCCCTGGTTGGCGCGGATTTTCGTGCCATCTTCACTGAGCGCAAATCGCTGCTTGTCGTTGTTCTTTACGATCGATTCAATCTGTGGGCGGCTCAGGTTCGTGCCGCGGGCGTTGGCAAGGGCAATCAATTCGTCGATCAACGCCCATCCATTCTGGTCCAGTACGAGCCCGATTTCTTCTGGTTTGTGACGCAAGACCAGGCTCAGGAACTTGCTTTTACTTACTTCATTCATGCCGATATGTTATCACTTGTCAGCGTCGGCTTTCTTTACGGCCCTGGCGAGGAGGATAAGGCCGAGGACCATCAGGGCGACTGTCCCCGGCTCAGGCAGGACCACCACCACCGGCGACTGGACCGGCGGCTCGATCAGCGGGGGCGTGCCGGTCTGGCCGGGTTGGGACGGAGGCGAGGCCGGGCCGGGCGCGCCGGCGGGTGGATCCGCCGGCAAAGGCGGTGGCAAACCTCGGAATGGCGGCGGCCGGCGGTTGAAGTATGACGCCGGCGGCTGGCTGTAGTTCATGTAGCTGAAATGGATACTGTTGACGGTATATGGCGACTGGGTCGATATGATTGGATCCGCAAGCGCCCGGCTCCCTGTCAGGACAGAGCAGGCCAGCAGACAAGACTTGAGCAAGGCATCAGCTTTCATTTCGCGCTCCATATCGGGTTGGAGAAAACTGCAGGCTTGACGATGCATCAACTGTACCTGCGCCTAAGTCCCTGATTATCCAGTCCCCTCCCGCTTCAACCGGGCCAGGCGTAAAGATTTGCGACGCGCGGGAAGTCACGCCTGCCGCCGATATGGCGGATAATGGCGGGATGTCCAAATCCAAGACCCCTGTCGGCTGCCCATGCGGCGGTCCTTCTTTTGAGACTTGCTGCGGCCCCTTTATCGAAGGAAAAGCCCTGCCGGAGACGGCTGAGCAGCTGATGCGCTCCCGCTATTCCGCCTATACGCTGCAGAACGAGCCGTATTTGTTGTCGACTTGGCACGAAAGCACCCGTCCGGCCGAGCCAATTATTAACCAGGACGAAAAGCTCCAATGGCTGGGACTTGAGGTAAAATCTGCTTTACGTTTACGTCAACGTAAAGCAGAAGCCCAGCCGAATGAGGATTTCGTCGAGTTCGTCGCCCGCCTGCGCGTGAATGGCCGCGGCCAGCGTTTGCATGAGCTGAGCCGCTTCCTGCGCGAACCGGGCGAAGGTGGCTTGCGCTGGTTTTACGTCGACGGCGAATTTCCAGAATAAGAGAAGAGGACGACAATGCCGCATATCGAAAGCAAACTCAATCCGCGCAGCGAGGACTTCAAAGCCAACGCCGCCGCCATGCAAGCCCTGGTCGACGACCTGCGCGCCAAGGTCGCGAAAGCGGCGCAAGGCGGCGGCGAGGCGGCCTGCGCCAAGCACGTAGCGCGCGGCAAGCTGCTGCCACGCGACCGCGTACAGATGCTGCTCGATCCCGGCACTCCCTTCCTCGAATTCTCGCAGCTCGCCGCTTTCGATATGTACGACAACGCCGCGCCCGCAGCGGGCGTGATCACCGGCATCGGCCGCGTCAACGGCCAGGAATGCGTGATCGTCTGTAACGACGCCACGGTGAAGGGCGGCACTTATTACCCGATGACGGTAAAGAAGCACCTGCGCGCGCAGGAGATCGCCGAGCAGAACAACCTGCCATGCATCTACCTGGTGGATTCGGGCGGCGCCAACCTGCCCAACCAGGACGACGTATTCCCGGACCGCGATCACTTCGGCCGCATCTTCTACAACCAGGCCAATATGTCGGCCAAGGGCATCCCGCAGATCGCGGTGGTGATGGGTTCCTGCACCGCCGGCGGCGCTTACGTGCCGGCCATGTCGGACGAATCGATCATCGTGAAGGAACAGGGCACCATCTTCCTGGGCGGCCCTCCGCTGGTGAAGGCGGCGACCGGCGAAGTGGTTTCGGCTGAAGACCTGGGCGGCGGCGATGTGCACACCCGCCTGTCCGGCGTGGCCGACCACCTGGCCAAGGACGATATGCATGCACTGTCGATGGCCCGCACCATCGTCTCCAACCTGAACCGCCAGAAGCCTCAGCAAGGCGTGCTGCGCGAAGCGGTGGAGCCGAAATACGCGCCGGAAGAACTGTACGGCGTGATCCCGGTCGATACGCGCAAGCCTTTCGATATCCGCGAAGTGATCGCGCGCATCGTCGACGGCTCGGAATTCGACGAGTTCAAGGCACGCTACGGCACCACGCTGGTGTGCGGCTTCGCCCATATCTACGGCATGAAGGTCGGCATCATTGCCAACAACGGCATCCTGTTCTCCGAGTCCGCGCTGAAGGGCACCCACTTCATCGAACTGTGCTGCCAGCGCAAGATCCCTCTGGTCTTCCTGCAGAACATCACCGGCTTCATGGTCGGCCGCAAGTACGAGAACGAAGGCATCGCCCGTAACGGCGCCAAGATGGTGACCGCTGTCGCTACCGCCTCCGTGCCAAAGTTCACCGTGATCATCGGCGGCTCCTTCGGCGCCGGCAACTACGGCATGTGCGGCCGCGCCTACTCGCCACGCATGTTGTGGATGTGGCCTAACGCGCGCATCTCCGTGATGGGCGGCGAGCAGGCGGCAGGCGTGCTGGCCACCGTCAAGCGCGACGGTATCGAAGCCAAGGGCGGCACCTGGAGCGCCGAGGAAGAAGCGGCATTCAAGCAGCCGATCAAGGAACAGTACGAAGTGCAGGGCCACCCTTACTACGCCTCCGCACGCCTGTGGGACGACGGCGTGATCGACCCGGCCGACACCCGCATGGTGCTGGGCCTGGGCCTGTCCGCCGCGCTCAACGCGCCGATCCCGGACACCAGGTTCGGCGTGTTCCGCATGTAAGGAGATGACGATGACTTATGAAACCCTGACCGTCGCCATCAACGGCAACATCGCCACCGTCACCCTGAACCGCCCAGACGTGCGCAATGCCTTCAACGAGCATTCGATCAACGACCTGACGCGCGCCTTCTCGGAGCTGGGCCGCAACGAAAACGTGCGCGCCATCGTGCTGGCCGGGAACGGCCCGGCCTTCTGCGCCGGCGGTGACCTGAACTGGATGAAGAAGATGGCCCATTACACCCACGAGGAGAATGAGGCCGACGCCATGCAGCTGGCGCAGATGCTGCGCACGATCTACCTGTGCCCGAAACCGACCATCGCGCGCGTGCATGGCGATTGCTATGCGGGCGGCATGGGTCTCGTCTCCGCCTGCGACATCATTGTCGCCGTGCCGGAAGCGAGTTTCTGCCTGAGCGAAGTGAAACTGGGCCTGATCCCCGCGACCATTTCGCCGTATGTCATCAAGGCGATGGGTGAGCAGGCTTCGCGCCGCTATTTCCTCACCGCCGAACGTTTCAGCGCCACCGAAGCACACCGCATCGGCATGGTGCACGAACTGGTCGCCGCCGACGCACTGGACGCCAAAATGGCGGAAGTGCTGAAGGCGCTGGTGACCAACAGCCCGAACGCAGTGAAGGAAGCGAAAGTGCTGGTGCGCGACATCGCCGGCAAGCCGGTAAACGATGCGCTGCTGGCCGATACGGCCGAACGCATCGCGCACATCCGCGCTTCCGAGCAGGGCCGCGAAGGCGTGAGCTCCTTCCTGGAGAAGCGCAAGCCGGGCTGGCTGAATTGAACGGAGCAGTTTTTGGAAGTGAACCAACAAAGCGATTGGGTAGCACGTAGCCTGAAGTCTGTCTGGCACCCATGCACCCAGATGCAGCACCATGAAACGGTACCGCTGATTCCCGTCAGCCATGGCCGTGGCGTGTGGCTGTATGACCACCAAGGCAACCGCTACCTGGATGCGATCAGCTCCTGGTGGGTGAACCTGTTCGGCCATGCCAATCCGCGCATCAACGCGGCGCTGCGCGAACAGCTCGACATGCTGGAGCATGCGATGCTGGCCGGCTTCACCCACGAGCCGGTGATCCAGCTCAGCGAACGCCTGGCGGCGCTGACCCAGCACAAGCTGGGCCACGCCTTCTATGCCTCGGACGGCGCGTCGGCAGTCGAAATCGCCTTGAAAATGAGCTTCCACGCCTGGCGCAATATGGGCCAGGGCGACAAGCAGGAATTCGTCTGCCTGAAGGGCAGCTACCACGGCGAGACCATCGGCGCGCTGGCCGTGACCGACGTGGCGCTGTTCAAGGATGCCTACGGCCCGCTGCTGCGCGCCACGCAGACCGTGATGTCGCCCGATGCGCGCCAGGCTGCCGAGGGCGAGACCGCCGCCGACGTGGCGCGCCGCGCGGCCGCCGACCTTGAACGCATGTTCACCGAACGCGCCGGCAGAATCGCCGCCATCATCATCGAGCCGCTGGTGCAATGCGCCACCGGCATGGCGATGCATGACCCGCTCTACCTGAAACTGGTGCGCGAGCTGTGCGACAAGCACGGCGTGCACCTGATCCTGGACGAAATCGCGGTCGGCTGCGGCCGTACTGGCACCTTCTTCGCCTGCGAACAGGCCGGCATCTGGCCGGACTTCCTGTGCCTGTCGAAGGGCATCAGCGGCGGCTACCTGCCGCTGTCGATCGTACTGTCGCGCGACGAAATCTACCAGGCCTTCTACGATGCCGACGTCACGCGCGGCTTCCTGCATTCGCACTCGTACACCGGCAATCCGCTGGCCTGCCGCGCCGCGCTGGCCACCCTGGACATCTTCGCCGAAGACCATGTACTGGAAGCGAACAAGGCGCGCTCGCGCAAGCTGACCGAGGCCCTGGCGCCGCTGGCCGACCACCAGCATACCGAGAACTTCCGCAACCGCGGCATGATCTGGGCCTTTGACGCCGTCGGCGCCACGCCGGGCTTCTCGCGCCGCTTCTTCACGGAAGGGACGAAGCAGGAACTGCTGCTGCGCCCGATCGGCAACACCGTGTACCTGATGCCGCCATACATCCTCAGCGACGAGGAAATCGATGGCCTGGCCGCGCGCACGCTGTCGGTGTTCGAGAAAACGCGGGTGGGGTAAACATGGAGCTGCTTGCGAAACTCGACCAGCAATTGCAAGCGCTGGATGACAAAAACCTGATCCGCAAACGCCGTTCGGTCGAAACCGCATGCGCGCCGCGCGTGATGGTCGATGGCCGCGAACTGCTGGCCTTCTGCAGCAACGACTACCTCGGCCTGGCCGCGCATCCGCGTCTGGCGGAAGCAATGCAGCAGGGCGTTGAGCTGTACGGCACCGGCAGCGGCGCCTCGCACCTGATCAGCGGCCATAGCCGCGCGCACACGCTGCTCGAGCAGCGCTTGGCCGAATTCCTGTCGCCGCACCTGGTTGACGCGCAAGCACTGTATTTCTGCACCGGCTATATGGCCAACCTGGCAGTGCTGAGCGGTCTGTCAGTCGGCGACAAGGACACGGAAATCTTCAGCGAAGCCTTGAATCACGCTTCCCTGATTGACGGCGCCCGGCTGGCGCGCACCAGGCTCTCCGTCTACCCGCACGCCAACGTGGCGGCACTGGGCGAACTGCTGGCGGCCAGCACCGCCAGCAACAAGATCGTGGTCACCGATTCCGTGTTCAGCATGGATGGCGACCTGGCCGACCTGCCCGCGCTGCTGGCCCTGTGCGAACAGCACAATGCCTGGCTGGTGGTGGACGATGCCCACGGCTTCGGCACGCTGGGCGAGAATGGCCGCGGCGCGCTGGAGCACTACACCATGCGCTCGCCGTACCTGGTTTATGTCGGCACGCTGGGCAAGGCTGCCGGCGTGGGGGGCGCCTTCGTGGCGGCGCACCGCACCGTGGTGGAAACGCTGATCCAGCGCGCCCGCCCTTACATTTTCACCACCGCCGCACCGCCGGCACTGGCACATGCCCTGCAGGCCAGCCTGGACATCATCTGCGGCGAAGAAGGCCGCGAGCGCCGCACCCACCTGCAATCGCTGGTGGCACAATTGCAGGACAGCCTGCACCTGAAGCGCTGGCAACTGCTGCCGTCGAAGACGGCGATCCAGCCAATCATCATTGGCGAGAACGACGAAACCATGCGGCTGTCCGCCGCGCTGTACGAGCAGGGCATCTGGGTGGGCGGCATCCGTCCGCCGACTGTGCCGGCCGGTACCGCGCGACTGCGCATCACCCTGTCCGCCGGCCATACGGCCGACGACGTGCGCCGCCTGGCACACGCAATCAACGAACTTGAAAGGACCTGATATGGCGCTTGAAGACCCTGTCATCGCTCCTGAGCCCCAAGCCGCCGCGGCCGCCGATGGCCTGCCGCCGCGCTTCGCCTGCTTCGTGGCAGGCACCGACACCGAAATCGGCAAGACCCTGACGTCTTCCGCCATGCTGTACGCCCTGGTACAACAAGGCGCCCGCGCCTGCGGCATGAAACCGGTCGCCGCCGGTGCGGTGATGAAGAACGGCCAGTTGCACAACGACGACGCCGACCAGCTGATCGAGGCAAGCAATGTGCACTTGCCACAGTCGCTGACCACCCCATTCATGCTGAAAGAGCCGGCCGCACCGCATATCGCCGCCGCGCTGGAAGGCGTGGAAATCGATCCGGTGCCGATCCTGGCCGCTTACGTGGAAGTCGCTGCTGCCACCGATGCCATTGTGGTGGAAGGCGTGGGCGGTTTCCGCG
>JBCNOX010000243.1:0-7425 GCA_039593645.1 Pseudoduganella sp. | reverse complement strand
CTCGATCATGCTGGCCGCAATCCCGGCGCGGATCCGTTCGCCGACGTAGGCCGCGCTCTCCAGGTCCGCATCGATCAGCAGCACCACGAATTCCTCGCCGCCGAAACGCGCCAGCGCGTCCGACAGGCGCAGCTCGGCCTTGATGCGGTTGGCCACCTCGCGCAGCACCTCGTCGCCGCCGCCATGGCCGACGGTGTCGTTGACGCGCTTGAAGTGGTCGATGTCGATGTACATGAACGACACCGGATACGACTGCCGGCGTGCGCGGGCAATCTCTTCGAGCAGGCGGCGGTCCACGTAGCGGCGGTTGAAGACCCCGGTCAGCGCGTCCGTCAGCCCCAGGTACTTCAGCATCTCGTTGGAGATCACGTTCTCCAGGCAGATGGCGATGATCGACGCCATGTGTTCGACGAAATCGGTGCCCAGGCTGGGCGAGAAACGGGTCGGGTCGGCGCTGGCCAGGTTCAGCGAGCCAATCAGCCGCTTGTTGCGCAGCAGCGGCACCACACCCACGCTTTGCAGTCGCATGCCCGGCTGCGGGAACTGGCGCCCGTGCTTTTGCGCGTCGAACATGCCAAGGTAGGGCTTGGGGGCCTGTCCCGGCTCGCCGTCGAAAGCCAGCCCTTCCGCGTCCGGCACGAATACCAGGTTGGGGAAATCGGCGAAATCGACGCCCAGCTTTTCCATCACGGTGCGGATATCGTCGTCCACATCTACCAGCGACAGGGTCACGGCATCGAGGTCGGAAATTACCGGCAGGGTGCGGAAAATGGTTCCAATCAGCTCGGGGAAGCTGGCGGCGCCGACGATCTCCAGGTCAAACGCCTGGTGGCGCATCATGATCGAATGATTGCGTTCGGCCTGTTCGATCAGGTAGGCAAGGCGCGCGCGCAGGGACTGGTTTTCCGCCGCCAGTTCCGCCTGGGTGGGCTGCTTGCCCGTGATTTTCTGCGTGATCTCCATCGCCTGCCGATATTCACTACTAAAACAACAGTGTAACCTCGATTGGGTCGCCCACCGATAGTCTTATGCCATCACCTGTTGCTACGATTGCATTCATGCCGAAGCAGATGCCGCCGTCCACTTCCGCCTTGGCGCGGTAGCCTTGCAGGATATCCAGCGGATCGGGGCCGAATTGGCCGGTGGACTGGTCGACCGAGGGCATCGGGCAGCGCGCGCAGGGCTTGACCGGCTTCAGCACGGCTTCGCCGATGCGGAATTCCTCCGTGTAGTCCTCCTCGAAGGCATCCAGGTCGCCCACCACCAGGTTGGGACGGAAGCGGTTCATCGGCAAGGGCTGGCGGCCCTGCTGCTGCAGCTTTTCGTTGAGGTCCTGCAGCGAGCCGGTACCGACCACCAGGATCGGATAGCCGTCGGAGAACAGCGTCGGGTGCTGCTCGCCGTTGGTCCACTTGCCGCTGGTCAGGCGCCTGGCGTTGGCGTGGAAGCGCGCCAGGCGGCACTCGATGCCGAGGAATTTGCTGAACCAGGTGGCAGTGGTTTCATCGCAATCATAGGCCAGCACGCTGTCTTCCCAGACCTGCACCTGCAGCGTCGGCGCGCTGTCCGGATCGGGCAGGCCAAGCGGGATTTCCAGCTGCAGCATGCCAGGCGCGCGCAACTCCATGGTTTCCGATTTCAGGCGCGGCACGATCAAGGCCATGCGCGGATGCTCGCGCTGGGTCAGCGCCACGCCATTGGCGTCCACCAGCATCCATTCGCGGTCGTAGATTTGCCCGGTCATCAGGCCGGCGCGGGTCAGGGTCGCTTGCTTCAGCGACAGGCCGGCGCAGGACTTGATCGGGTAGAGGGTAAGTTCGGAGATGAAGGGCATAGTGCCCGTGAGTATGGCAGAAAAAGAATCGCCGCGCGGTGCGCGGCGTGTTCTGGACTTTAAGCTTCCGCTTTCGGTTTCTTCGGCAGCTTGCTGCGGGCCGACGGCTTGTGCATGCCGGGTTTCTTGGCACGCTTGGGCGCCGCCGGCTTGCCTTCGGCTGGGGCTTCTACTGCCGCCGCTTCCGCCACCACTGCAGTTTCGGCTGCCGCCGCCAGCACGGCTTCTGCCTGCTGCACTGCTTCCGCCGCATCGGCCGCCGCCTGCGCTACCTTGCTGCCGCGCGAGCTGGTTTTCTTCGCCGCCGGCTTCTTGGCCGCAGCGCGGGCGCGCTTGGCTGGCGCCGCGGCTGGAGCTTCAGCAGGGGCTTCGGCCGGCGCCTCCACCACTGGCGCAACCTCTTCAACCGCCGCTACGGCAGCGACCTCGGCATCGGCCGGCACTTCAACGGCAGCGCCAGCAGCAGGAGCGGCATCGCCCTCGCCGCGACGGCCGCGGCCACCGCGGTTGCCGCGATTGCGGCGGCCATCACGCGGTTCACGCTCGCGGCGGCCTTCGCCTGCTTCGGCGGATGCTGCTGTTACAGCTTCCTCGGCGCCTTCCTGCGTTTCGATAGGCGCTTCCGCGACAATGGCGGCATCCTGCTCGGCCGGCGCGTCAACTACTGGCAGCACAACCGGCTGGCTGCTGCGGTACACGTACGCACCAGACTTCTCGTCGCGGCCGAATTCCAGCAGGCCGCGTGCCTTCATTTCTTCCAGCAGGTTGCCGAAGGTACGGAAACCGTAATACGACTCGCTGAAGTCCGGCTTGCGGCGCTTGATCGCTTCCTTCAGCACGGATGCCCAGATCTTGCCCTCGCCCCGTTCGGCAGCCAGCGCATCGAAGGTGGTGTAAGCAATCTCCACGCACTGATTGCGGCGCTTGTCCATCTCTTCGCGGCGGCGCTTTTCCTCTTCCGGCGAGCGCTTTGGCTGCTGCTCGCGGTCGTTGCGCGTTGCCTGGCGCTGGCGGCGCGATTCGCGCACCAGGTCGTCGTAGAAAATGAATTCGTCGCAGTTGGCCACCAGCAGGTCGGAAGTGGAATCCTTCACGCCCACGCCGATCACGCGCTTGGCGTTCTCGCGCAGCTTCGATACCAGCGGCGAAAAATCGGAGTCGCCGGAAATGATGACGAAGGTGTTGACGTGGGACTTGGTGTAGCACAGGTCCAGCGCATCGACCACCATGCGGATGTCGGCCGAATTCTTGCCGGACTGGCGTACGTGGGGGATCTCGATCAGTTCAAAGTTCGCCTCGTGCATCGGGGCCTTGAATCCCTTGTAGCGGTCCCAGTCGCAGTAGGCTTTCTTGACCACGATACTGCCTTTCAGCAGCAGGCGCTCCAGCACGGGTTTGATGTCGAATTTCTCGTAATTGGCGTCGCGGACGCCCAGTGCGACGTTTTCAAAGTCGCAGAACAGTGCCATGCTGGCGTTATCGTTGGGTGAAGCCATGTTTTTTATGGGAAGCTGTGCACAATCCGACGATTATACTATTTCGCCAACATTGACCCGGGAGACAACCGAATGAAACGCCTGCTGATCGCCGCCGCCACCGCCCTCATGTTGCACAGCGCACTGGCCGCCGACCCGGACGGCGAATTCCGCCAACAGGTCAACGCCTTCGTCGACAGCTGGCATGACGACGCCGCCAACACCCGCCCCGAGTACTGGGACAAATTCGCGCCGGACGCCGTGTTTATCGGCACCGACAAGAGCGAGGTGTGGAGCTATAAGCAATTCAAGGCCTGGGCCAAGCGCTTCTGGGACCGCAAGAAGGCATGGAGCTTTACCGCGCAAAAGCGCAATGTCTACTTCTCGCCGGATAAGAAATACGTGTGGTTCGACGAACAGCTCAACACGCAGATGGGCACTTGCCAGGCCAGCGGGGTGCTGCTCAACACCGGCAAGGGATTCAAGATCGAGCACTACCAGCTCTCGCTGGCCGTGCCGAATCCACTGATGGACAGCTTCACTAAAGCCATCCGCGAGCATGAAGCGAAGCAACCGTAAGCCGCAGTACCGCTAATCTTTCGAGCCTCCCGTACCTGGAGAATACTGGAGGTCAACCGCGATGTCGCCGGTTAGCGCTCGAAGTCCCAGAGAGCATTTGCCACTTACGCTAACGCCGCCGCTGGCTGTTCACGTTGGCTCAGGAACCTCTGTTCCACTAGCCGATAGGAAAGATCCGATGCAAGTGCGATTAGGGGTAACGCAACTACAAGCCCCGCCAATATCCCGACCAAGTCATTGTGGAGAAGGCCAAGACGAGCGAGAGCTTCCCTCGCAACGAGAATGCACGGCAAATGCAGCAGGTACACCGAATACGACCGGTCACCAATCCAGACCAGCAATGCGGTGAAAGGCGAGCGCCGGCTAAACAGCGAGTCGCTCATTGTTGAAATCAAGCATAGCGCTCCACCTGTACCGATTAGCAGCAGCGTTATCTCCTTGCGCGCATGAATAGGTGAAAGAGTACAAAGCGCCAATCCGAACAACAGAATGAGAAGGGATGCCGGACGAGGTAAAGCCAACTTGCGACGAGCCTCCGCCGTCCCCAACAAACACCCAAATACGAATGCCTGCGACCTGGTAGCCCAAGGGATTGAAAACGAAGGTGCTGGGCCAATCGAGAGCACGATCGCTACTGCCAATGCCAGGATGAGGGCCTTCCTGTTTCCTAGCGTACAGATAAGCAGGCAGATTGCAGCGTATAGCTGCCACTCGAGCGACAATGACCAGGTTACGCCGTTGAAATCTGCACTCCCACACGATGAAAGTACACCGCTTACGCATGCGGACCAATAAAAGTTGGACACGCCGACCAGTGCCGCCAGCGCCCCGGTCGAGACGCTAAGCGGGTCATGGTTGGGCCAACTTGACGCGATGGCTGAAACGAGGATGGACGCCGCAAGGCCAAGCAGCAACGCGGGAACCAAGCGCCTGATTCTTTTCAGGAAGAACGATTTTGCGGCATTCAGGGTATTTTCATGCCTCGCGAGCTCGGCGTTGATGGACCTGAAAATGAGCAGCCCGGAAAGTGCAAAGAAAATGTCGACGCCTGTCCAGAGGGACAGGTCATTGAACATTCCGACATAAGCATCAGTCGTGGGAAGGCGCGCCTTATAGTGCTGCATCACAACCAAAATGATTGCGATCGCCCGCAGGCACTGCATATCAATGTTCTTAGCTCGCATCGGTCGCGGTAAAAAGCCCCGCATCTGCGGGGCTCTTAAAAGGCTGCGAAACAGTTCAGACGTTGAACAGGAAGTTCAACACGTCTCCATCCTTGACCACGTATTCCTTGCCTTCAGCGCGCATCTTGCCCGCTTCCTTGGCGCCGGTTTCGCCCTTGTAGGCGATGTAGTCATCGAAGGCGATGGTCTGGGCGCGGATGAAGCCGCGTTCGAAGTCGGTGTGGATCACGCCCGCGGCTTGCGGCGCGGTGTCGCCCACGTGGATGGTCCAGGCGCGCACTTCCTTCACGCCCGCGGTGAAGTAGGTCTGCAGGCCGAGCAGCTTGAAGCCGGCGCGGATCAGGCGGTCCAGGCCCGGTTCTTCCATGCCCATGTCGGCCAGGAAGGCTTCCTTGTCGGCGTCGTCCAGTTCGGCGATCTCCGCTTCGATCGCGGCGCAGATGGCCACGATCGGCGCGTTCTGCGCTTCAGCGTACTTGGTCAGCTGGTCCAGCAGCGGATTGTTGGTGAAGCCGTTGTCAGCCACGTTGGCCACGTACATGGCCGGCTTGGCGGTGATCAGGCACAGTGGCTTGATCAGTGCCATGTCCTCGGCGCCCAGGCCCATGGCGCGCACCGGCTTGGCTTCGTTCAGGTGCGGCACCAGGGTTTCCAGCAGGGCCACCAGTTTGGCGGATTCCTTGTCGCCGGAGCGGGCTTTCTTCTGCTCGCGGGCGATGGTTTTTTCCACGGTCGACAGGTCGGCCAGCGCCAGCTCGGTCTGGATCACTTCGATGTCGTCCAGCGGCGATACGCGGCCGGCAACGTGCACCACATTGTCGTCTTCAAAGCAGCGCACCACGTTGACGATGGCGTCGGTTTCGCGGATGTGGGACAGGAACTGGTTGCCCAGGCCTTCGCCCTTGGAGGCGCCCGCCACCAGGCCGGCGATGTCGACGAATTCCACGATGGCAGGAAGAATGCGCTCCGGCTTGACGATTTCAGCCAGTTGCTTCAGGCGCGGATCAGGCACTTCCACCACGCCGACGTTTGGCTCGATGGTGCAGAACGGGTAGTTCTCGGCCGCGATGCCGGCCTTGGTCAGTGCATTGAATAGGGTGGACTTGCCGACGTTAGGCAGGCCGACGATGCCGCATTTGAGACTCATGGAAAACCTTTAAATGATAATGTTCTGCTACGGAATTTTCCGCAAATAGACCGAGATTGTACCCCAGATCATGTCAAGAACCGCCCATATCACCCTGCTGGCCCGCTACAACGAGTGGATGAACAACAAGCTGTACGACGCGGCGGCAGCCTTGCCAGCGGAAGAACTGGCAGCCGATCGCGGCGCGTTCTTTGGTTCGCTGCTGGCCACCCTCAACCATATTGTGGTGGCGGATACCATCTGGTTGAAACGCATCGCCAGCCATCCGCGCTTTGCGACGGCGCTGGCGCCGGTCGCGGCCCTGCCGGCGCCCGCTGCGCTGGACCAGCCACTGTTCGATTCCCTGCCCGCACTGCGCGAGCGCCGCATCTGGCTCGACCGGCTGATCCTGGACTGGACGGGCGGCCTGGACGAAGCCGACCTGGACGCCGTCATCTCCTACCGCCGCATGAATGGCGAAGCGAACAACCGGCAACTCGGGCTGCTGCTCCAGCATTTCTTCAACCATCAGACCCATCACCGCGGCCAGGCCACCACGTTGCTGTCGCAGGCCGGTGTGGACGTGGGCGTGACGGACCTGTTGTTGCTGATCCCCGAAGCCGAAGTTTGAGCGGCATCAAATCCTGATACGCCTGTGGCCAAACGGCGATACGGGTATCGCCGGCGCTTGTAATATTGTTACCGATGGAAAATAATGCCATTAGAACAATATAGGGAGCATCCATGGATTTGCTTTGGTTTATCGTGCTGGCGGTAGTCTCGCGCTGGGCCTGGCTGGCCCGCCGCGATGCGCGCCAGGCACGCCAGCAGGCCCTCCAGTTGCAGCTGGACGTTGCCGAGCTGGAGATCGCGCTTGCCGAGTTCAAGCGCAGCGCCGCTGCCACTCAGGCGGCCGCCGCGCCGGAGCCGGCGCCCACGCCGGCGCCGCCGGTCACACCAGCGGCACCGGCCAAGCCGGCCGAGCGCGAGCCCCTGGTTGCGCGCGCTGCGGTGCCCGCACCGCCACCGGAGCCTCCTGCGCCGGCGATGGAGCAGGAACCGGCAATCGCAGCTGCCATGCCCGAGGCGTCTGTCGAGCCCGCCGCCGCGCAGCATCAGGAAGTCCCGGTCGGGACAGGCGATGCTGCCGACCAGGCCTGGGCCGCCGCCAAGGAAGCCGCCCGGGCCGATGCAGCGCCATCGCGTGCCACGGTGCAACCAAGCCTG